>CALFYA010000372.1 GCA_937952925.1 uncultured Moraxellaceae bacterium | reverse complement strand
ATTGGGTGAGTTGACCGGCTGGCTCAAGTAAGGTGAGCGAGTGAAGAAGGGCGCAGTAGCGCCCTTTTTGCTCTCATTCATCTGTACAATAGATGTGCCAAATCACCCACAGTGAATACTTTTGTTTTTCATATGCAATGAGGACATCAAAAATTGATGAATAAAATCATAATGTCATGTGTTGTGGGTCTAAGCATGCTGCAAACTGCTCAAGCAGATTTGAATCTCGATGTCAATTTACCCGTGACAGTGGTTAAAAAAGCACAAATGCCCGCCCATCAAAACATTACAGGCAGCCAAGACTGGTTAGCAAAAGTCAATCAAGCCTATGCCCAACGTGATTTTCGGCAAGCGCTAAATGAAATCCTACGCGCACAGCAAAATGTACACGCAACAAGTCCAGATCGGGCAAAAATGTTGTTGATTAAAGCAGATTGTATGCGCAGGTTAGAGATGACTGCTGGCGCAATAGATGCTTTGGATGAAGTGATTGCAATATTTGGTGGATTTGAAGATGCTGCGTCACAAGGGTTTGTGATCAAAGCCTACCTCAAAAAAGGAAATTTTGCTCAACAGTCGCGTGACATTGATCAAGCATTCGATGCCTATCAACAGGTGATTGATCGAGCCTATGCCAGCCCAGAGCGCAGATTTCAAATCGATGCCGCTGATGCTGTGTTGGGGAAAGCTGATCTGTTTAACATGATTGGTCGCATGGATAAAGCGCTAGAGTTACACGACCAGCTGATCAGCAAATTTATGGAGGAGGAGGATGAGCCGCTGGCCGAGCGAGTTGCTCAAGCACTCATCAGCAAAGCTTGGGTACTCAAACGCTTGGGGCAAACAGAGCATCATATCTCGGCTTTAGACATGCTGATTCAGTACTTTTCAGATCATTCATCGCCTTTGATTCAGTTGTATGTGGGTCAGGCGGTTGAATTCAAAGGAAAATGGCTGGAGTCGCAGCAAAAATGGTCTGAGGCGAGTGTCTTATATCATCAATGGTTAACGCATGTGCAGTATGGCAGTTCGGTTGAAGTGGATGAGCAAAAGGGCTTCATCAGCCATTTACAGGCAACCAACCTGTTGACGCAAGCGAAGGCGAATTGGTCAGATCAGCCTGTGGCACAAGCGCAACTCTCACAGGCATTGTTATTAAATCAACAAAACATGACACATTTATCGAAGTCTGATCAACTGCTTGCATTGAGTGATATGGCCTATATCGCATGGCTGACCAATCAACCGGAGCAGGCGAGTGGATATATTAAACAAATCATGCAGCAGAGTCCTCGTAACGCGATTCAGCGCATCATCAAACGCAACAACCAAGGCTCACCTTATTTGGGATTTAGCGATTTTGTACAAGCTCACTGGCCAGCGATAGAAGGATCTACAGAGGTCTCCACACCTCGAGCCCGATCAGCCATACCAACATCATTTCTAAAACTAGGAAGCGAAAGAATTTTGCACAAAAAATAAGAGGATCATCTGCATCCATCTCCTCATGCAATTTTACAATTCGCACAGATCACACATCTGAACGCTCATTCTCTTCGATAAAAAGTGCTTTTAACACATATTTTTTGTCCAAAAATCGCATTGATCAGGATTATTTGACAATAAAAGCTTGTTTCTTGGTGTTTTTTCCAAAAAGATCCAATCTGATTAAATTTTGATCAAAATAGTCTGAATTTTTAATGTGCTGTTGCCACATTTATTGTTGTGATTTTGATCACAAAATAATACACTCAGCTTCAGATGACCACCGCGATGCACATCGATTGCGACGAGGCAAAGATGTTGTAGCATCACGCCGTTTAGACCAGTGAGGAGAAACCATTATGGCATTCGTTTACGGCACGTCAGGTGACGATACTTTTAGTAGCTATAACTACAGAGAGGAAGACACGATTGAGACCCTTAGCGGCGCAGATGTGGTGCATTTAGATGTCTCCTATCGGGGCACAACAAGAAGGGTCAACACCACCGACGGTGAGGTAATCTTAAACATCAACTATCAGCAAAGTACGTTTACCTATTCGGGCACACAGGTTAACTCATTTGGCGGAGCACCCACTCAATATAGCATCTTGACAGGTGTGAGATTGGTTGATGCCAATCTGCCCAATCTGCGTGACCTCAACATTGAGTTGATGTCCCCGTCTGGTCAAAATCAAGTGCTACTCAATTTTCACAATACAAGTTTTTACTTCAAAGGCGATTACTTCATCAATGACGATGGGATTGAAGTGAATGATCCGATCTTTAACGACGACGACGGCGTGTACGTCAATCAGGTATTGACCTCAAATGTACCGACCAAACCGTTTGATCGCGACAGTTCCGACCAACCCTTGTTGTCCAATTACACGGGTAATCTGGAGGGTAATTGGAAATTAAACCTGATTGCGCAGTATTACAACGATGAAACCGTCAGCACCGAAGAAGGTGCCGATACCATTGGCGGTTATGGTCTTATTTTTGAAGGTGACTCGACCACATTTGACCAAATTATTGTATCTGCCGACCAATATGGTGATACCTCACAAATTCGTTTGACCTTTGATCAAACACGGGTGGGTAATGGGAAAGCCAGAGACAGCTCGATTGGTTCAGATGGTGATCTGGCGGTACGCATTCAAGCCGAAAATCAAAATGGCGAGTTGATTGGTCAGGTTGGTCGGGCTGATGATGAGACTGTTACTTATCGTACCAATAAGGGCACTCCCATCGAGATTCGCGACTCAGTCACCGGATTGTCGTATGGTGATCAATTCGGATTAGTGGTGCTGGGGCATCATGCCGACAATTACAACTACTCGTTTAATGATGATACATACACCGGCAATATGTATATCCATGGTGGTCGAGGCAGTGACCTTATCAAAGGCGATCTGGGTCATGATGTGCTTGTGGGCGGTGAAGGCGCAGACAATTTATTCGCGACCGTTGGCAAAGATACCTTTGTGTACACCTCGATCAAAGACAGCCTACGCAATGCTTCCGACTATATTTATGATTTTGATGTCAATCAAGATGTGATTGATCTGCGTGCGCTCGGTGTATTGGAGTTTAGCAGTGAAGGTGCAGCACAGCGCAGCGTATGGATTGCCCCCAACGATAGCGAAGGCTATGCAGGATCGGCGGTGTTTTTTGATACCACCGGTGATGGTCAAGCCGATGGCAAAATTAGCTTGCAGCCCGATACCCCAACCTTGACGGCGAGCAACTTTATGCTCACGCCCGAGCCAAACGTTGCGATTGGTGAAATCAGCCTGTATGGCTTGCAAGGGATCAACGAAGACCGTGCCAATCAGACGCAAAGCCAGTTGTATTTGAAGGTCACCGCAATCGACGCCAACAAAAAAGACCAAGTGTCGTATCAGTTGGAAAGCACCCATGATGGATTGTTTGAGATCGATACCAACACTGGTGAAATTCGGGCAACCCGCTTGCTTGATATTGAAACCATGCAGTCATCGTACACCCTCACCGCGATTGCAACCAGCACTGATGGCAGCTCGTCGCGTAAAACCTTCGACTTTAGCATTTATGATGTTGATGAATTCCCATCAAGTGAGTTGACCGATCGCAATGCTTTGGCAAATGCGGTGCATCACCTGACGCCTGTCGGTACAGCGGTGGGGATTACTGCCCACATGACCGACGCGGACCGCACCACCATCTCTTATAGTCTGGAAAATAGTGCAGGTGGTCATTTCAAAATTGATCGACAGACAGGCGTTGTTACCACGGCGCAACCGGTTGAATACCTGATTCAACAAACGCAGCAGATTGTGGTGGCAGGGCATACGACCAGCGGTGCGACGCAATATCAGACCTATACCATCCAATTGTTTGATTTGGTTGAAACCAATACCCGCTCAGGTGCAGTAGATAATTCTGCGCGCAATGAATTGATCCGCGTCAACCGCGTTGCCGATAGCATCGACTACGATTTGAGCAATGATGGGATGGATCACATCCATACCATTGAGCAGACCTCACAGAGCTTTACCCCGTCTACCATCAATCTGTCGGCAACTGACGCGCCACAAATTCGCCTGACCCTCAACCTCGCTGATGTTGGTAATGGTTGGATTAGTGATGGAGCGGACTTTCCGAATTACGAGTTGTTTGGTTTGGCAGTCCGTCTGCAAGCCGAAGACGCCACCGGTAATCTGGTTGGCGTAGAAGGTCGCGCTGATGATGAAGCCGTACAATATGTTGCTGCAACCGGTACGACTTTCGATATCCGTGATAAAGCCGGTGTGAGTGTAGGGGATCAGTTTGCACGTGCAATCATGGGTTCGGCCAATGCAGACACTATCGACGGCAGTGCACAAGCTGACTACCTGCATGGTGGCTTGGGCGATGATGTGTTGCTCGGTGGCATTGGTGCGGATGTGCTGATGGGTGGTGCGGGCAACGACCAACTCAAAGGCGGCACCGGTGCAGATCGCATGATCGGTGGTGATGGCAACGATCTGTATTTTGTCACCACGCGTGGTGATGTGACGGTTGAACAGGCTAATGCCGGTATGGATAGCGTGTTTAGCAGCATTAGCTGGGATTTGGCGGATCATCTTGAAGTGCTCAAGCTGCAAGGCAGCGCAGATATTTATGCCAAAGGCAATGCCGAAAATAACGTGATTGTCGGCAACAGCGGCGCGAACTTGATTGATGGTGGTTTGGGCGTCAACAAACTCACTGGTGGCCTTGGCAATGACAGCTATGTGCTGCGCCGTGACTATGGTCTCAACACCATCCAAGAATCAGCCAACGCAAGTGGTGGCGTCGATCAGGTGCAGTTTGGCTTGGGCATCAACAGCAGCCAAGTCTGGTTTAGCCAAGTCAACAACGACTTACAAGCCACGGTGATTGGTACAGGTGCACGTGTGTTGGTCAAAGACTGGTATAGCGCAGGCATGTCGGTGGAAAGCTTTACACTGAGCAATGGTCAGCAATTGGCGGCAGCCAATGTGCAAAATCTGGTCAATGCGATGGCCAGCCTGACCCCGCCCGCCATGGGGCAAACCACACTGTCTGCACAGCAAAAATCGGCACTCAACAGTGTGATCAGCAACAACTGGATGACCATGAGCGCCTAAGCACTTTGCATCTGGTTTTTGGGGGATAAGGCATGGCCTTACCCCCATGGCTGGGATGTGGCAGACCCATTCAAGAGAGGTGCTGTAATGACCACAGATTCGCATCAGTTTTTGTATCAAGAACATCAACCACAACACGCTCAAGACTGCCCAACCGATGCTGCAGTGCATCCTGTGGCAAACAGCGCGGCAGTCCATCGATCAGAAGTTGCTCATCAGATGGGTAGTGTGGCGCACTTGCTACAGACTCGTTCGGTCGTGCAGCCACCGCAACCGACACAAATACAGTGCTATCATGCTGCTCCACCCATGCAAGATACTGCGGTGAGTGTTGAGCTCAGACAGCGAGTGTTGCGTGTGGTATTGGTGAGTAGTTTGCTTGGTATGTTGCTGATCTCCTTGATTAGTATAGGGGGCATGTAGCGTTTAGTGATGCCACTGTCGCAGACGTTGATATCAAAATGACAACATGCGCCAAACCACATCAAAAATTCAGCGCGTGGATGTGGCGTGTTTGCCGTACAACCGCGTACCGACAAAAATGTGACGAAATAGACATTTTTTGTCACAATCGTCCCAAACTAAGCAGTCCTTGCTGCTGGCCATGCTGTGGGTTTGAGCTGGCTCAGCAAATCAGCTTATTCAAGTCGCTATTTTTTAAAATTATTTTTTAAAGATTTTGTCATAATTTTTGGCATGCTTCTTGATAGGCTGTCTATTACACAATGTTCAAGCATGGATGTTTGTAACATGGAGCGCGCTGCTCACCCCGCTGCACAAGTCGCAATCACACCATGGATGCTGTGGGCATTCGTGCTGCTTTACTGTTGCCTAGCGCAGCACATCGCATGGGCAGCGCCACGGGTCAATGCCAATATTGGTTTTGATCAGTTCACCGACGGCACCACACTTCAAACAAGCAATTTTATTGAAGGCAGCACATGGTCATATTTTGACGATGAATCCTGTGTTGGAGGGGGAAACCCTCGCAAATGTGTGCTGGGATGGCGCTCAACGATTAGCCCAAGTAGCAGCACCAGTCGGATTGAAGTCGCGTATGCGAGCACCTATGGATACACCAACAGCACCCGCGTCGTGGCTGAGGTCAATTCGACGGCACCTTCACGCTTGTATTACAACATCTGCTTGACGCAAGGCGAATCTGTCAATGTGAGCTATCAATTTGCGCCACGTTCAGGCGTTGCTGCGCAGCAGGTTCGTGTCGGATTGTGGCCAATCAACAGTGGTTATCCTGCCACACCGCTGTCGTTTAAAAACTCCCAAAGTCGCACCTTTAGCAGCACCACCAACCCCGGCTTTACCACCGAAACCGCCACATTGTCCGCACCTAGTGCAGGTCAGTATCAACTCGGTTTGGAGGCCGTTGCCCCAAGCTCAGGCTCTGTGGGCAATATCGTGGATGATTTGACTTTTAGCCTAGTTCCCCTGATTGATCTGGGGCAAACAGAAATTTATACCCTCAAAGAAGGGGGCGGTACCGAAACCATCAAAGCGCTACGCTTGCGGATCAATGGTACTGTGCCAAGCGGCGGGATTATGGTGGCACTGCGCAGCACGGGTACAGCTGTCGATCAAGATTTCCAATTGGGTACACCCACCGGCTTGGCCGGAACCACCCCAACCATTAGCCATCCTAGTCCAGATGTGTGGCGTGTGTTTGTGCCCGCAGGTGCGTATGATGCTGGTGAGTTGGGCGATAATTTGCGTTATGGCATCACCATTCCGATTGAAGCCGTGCAAGATTCGGTGCTTGAAAACCCTGAGTCATTGACCTTTGCCTTACAAGAACCTGGTGTGGATGGGGCAAGTGCTGCGGGAACTTGGCGACGTGCCAATCCGGTGTGTGAAGGCGATAGCAAAAACGAAGTGAGCTATAACATTGTACCGGCGGCGCGTGTCCGAATTGCCCAAGACAACCAAAACACCGAAACACGCCTACAAGAAAAATATACCTATAGCGTGTCGATTGAAGGGCAAAACGCTAGTGCAACGAGTGAATTTAATTACACCGGCAACAGTCAGTTGGTCAGTGAAAAAATCCTATTGGCTCAAGGCAGTTATACCCTCAATTTTGTCCAATCCATTCAAGGTACTGTGCCGATTGGCTGGGTGAGTGACTATCGGACATATTTGAGTTGCGTCAATACCAATCCCAACACGCAGGCGGTATTGCCCGCCACCACACCCACCACCACCCAAGTGATTGCATTTACTCAGATCACCACGCTGACCCTACAGAATTTGGGCGATGGCGATGACATTACCTGTACTTATTATAATCGGCATGAAGCAGGCTCCTTTTTGGTCAAGGGGCGCGTGTTTACCGACAACAGTGGCTCAACGGGTTTGGTCACTGCGGCCTATGATGGGATTCAGCAAGCGGGCGAAGTCGGTTTGGCGCAAGCGTTGGTGCAATTGACCAACTGCCAGACCACGATCTTTGGTCAAAGTCTTACCGATGCCGCAGGGGATTATCAGTTTGTGGTGCCGCGTACCGTGCAAGCGGGTGCCAACTTGTGTGTACAGCAAACCAATTTGATCGGCTATCAATCGGTGAGTGGAGGCGATGCCAGCCAGCCAACGCGCTATAGCTACGACCGACCGCAAGATCGCTTGCAATGGTTAAATACCAATCCCATCACCGGTGGGACATTAGTCAATTACGATCAGCTCAACTTTGGCGATGCATGGTTAGACATCAATCTCAGCGCAGATGGTCAGCAAACCATCCGTTTAGGTGAAACGGCCAGCTATCCACATCAATTATTCATCAGTTCGGTGATCACACCCAATATTCAAACGGTATTGTCTCAGCAGCCCAGTACCAACAACAGTGGATGGACGCAGATTCTCTACCGTGATGACAACTGTAATGGGATCGTCGATCACACGGAGCAAAGCGTGTCCCAACAACCCTATGGAATCCAGTTGCCCAATACTGTGTTGTGTGTGGTTGAGCGCGTCAATGCGCCCACACAGGTGGGGGTAGGCGCGCAGGCGATTGTCGTGCTGCAGCCGGCTTATATTGCTGTGCTCAAAAATGGCGACATCTTGAGTGGGACGAGTCCTGTCCGGCAAGATGTCACTATCATTGGTGGTGCGAGACTGGAGTTGGTCAAAACCGTGCGGGTTCTGAGTAGTTGTGCGGTATCAAGCACCGATAGCACGCCGTTTACCCAAACCAGTCAAGCGGCTTATGGCAGTTATCTTGAATACGATATTGCGTATGTCAACAACGGGATTAAGCCGTTACAACAAGTGCACATCAAAGACAGCACCCCCACGTCAACCCAGTTTATATCCGCGTATTGCGCAGCGACCCCAACAGATACCAGTTGTCTGCTGAATCAGTCGCCGTCTGTGAACGGCGCAGGGGTATTAGACTTTTTGATTGCAGGCAGTCTAAAACCGTATCAACAAGGCCATGTACGGTTTTGTGTGCAGATCGTCAGACCCTAGCGTGCTCAGGTGCTGTGGGTTGTAGATTTCGTATTCGTCAGGATTGCGCTGATATGACCGGCAAACCGTATAGCTCAGCATGTGTACCGTTAGTCGTCTGAGGGTGTGGCGCTCCCTTGCGTGTGTGCAGGCAACAGCGCATCCTAACGCCTTGGGAGCGGTTTGGCTCCAGTGGGGGGGGGCTACACATCAACATGAATGGACACGCCAAAAAACATCAACAACAAATCAGTGCGTGGATCTGGAGTGCGTTGCTCTCGATTCGAGAAGCCTTTATCGTCTTATTGCCCATCGTGTTTGTGATGAATCTGTGTGTGGCCTTGGTCGGGGGCATGATTTATTTTGAGCAAGATCAAGCGCAAGCCAGTATTGTGCATAACTTGCGGTTTTATTACGATTTATCGCTCTATATTTTCCCACTACTGTTTTTGATTGCGTTGGCCTCGGTGCTCGCTGTGCAATATCGCATCGACAAACTGCCCACCATTTTGATGTGCTTTTTTGCCTATATGTCGTTTGCTGGCCTGTTGGTCAATGCCAATGGGCAACAGTTGATTGCACAGCGTCCTTCGATTTTGTTGATGATTGTGGTGTGTTTGACGGTGGTTCCCGTCTATCAACGCCTGCTGCGGATGCATCGGTTGCGCTTGATTCAGTCCGATTTGATGGTCAGTAGCACGCTCAAAACCACCCTCAATCAGATTTTGCCGATGGCGGTGATTGTCGCGCTGATGGAGTTGGCCAAGCTGCCGCTGCTGAGTTTGGGGCAGGCACTCAGCCACAGTCTGGGGCAGTGGGTACAGCAGTCCCCTTGGACGATCAATGAGGTCACCGCACGCTTACTGCATGAACTGGTGGCGCAGATTGGTTGGTTTTTTGGGGTACACGGCCCCAATATTGCCGATGATTTATTTCGTTGGTTTGGATTTGCCAATCTATCGTTTGCTGGTGGGGTGTGGCAAAGTTATTTTACCGTGTTTGCCAGCATTGGTGGGTCTGGATCGACCTTGGGTCTGGTCATCGCGATTTTATGGTTCTCCAAAGTACAACAACAACGCAGTATTGCCAAACTCAGCATGCCGTTTGCAGTACTCAATATCAATGAGTTGGTGTTGTATGGTCTGCCGATTGTTTTAAATCCCATCTACTTTGTCCCGTTTGTGCTGGTGCCGTTTATCAATCTGGGCTTGGGGTATGCCGCCATCCATTTGGGTTGGTTTGAAATCCACACCACGCAAATTTCGTGGATGGCACCCCCGCTGTTCAATATGTACCAGATGTCGAGTGGCTCATGGGTGGCTGTGGGCTTTCAGGCGCTGGTGATTGCGATTAATGTGCTGTGCTATTGGCCATTTGTGCGCTATGCGATGCGCCGTGAGCAAAATGCCAGCGACCTGATTCGACTCGTCGAGCAAGATCGTGATCCAAGTGATGACTTCAAAGAAGCCCATCTGGATCGGGGTGAGTCGTTTTTTGCTCAGCAGCAAGCAGAAAAACTCAAGTTTGATGCCGATATGGATCGCTTATTTCATCAGTTGCAAGGCGGCGAGTTTGTCCTGTATTTCCAGCCCAAGCGCGCCATGCTTGATCAGCGTTTGGTGGGTTTGGAGGTGTTGCTGCGATTGCGTGACCAGTATGGAGAAATGCATCCGCCGACGTTTATTGAGGTACTCCATCGGGCAGGTTTGTCGCAAGCCTTAGATCGTAAAGTGCTACATTTGGCCTTGCGGCAAATCAAAACATGGGAAAGTCAGGGACGTAAAATTCCGGTGATTGCCATCAATGTCGAAAAGCCTTTCTTGCTAGACGACAGTATGATTGAGGAGTTGATTGAGTGTGCCCAAGAGATCCGCACACCGATCCAAATCGAAATTACTGAGCATGCGTATGTAGATGCCCTTGATAAAATGTTGCAGTCGGTCAGTCGACTCCGCTTGGCAGGGATTCGAGTGGCGATTGATGATTTTGGCGCGGGGTATTCGTCGTTGACCAGTTTGACACAGCTAGAAGCCGATGAAGTCAAACTGGATCGTGAGTTTATTTTGACGTGGATGAAACGCCCGCAACAGACCTTGTGGTTGATTGAGTCGACCACCCAATTGTGTCATCAGCTCGGTTTTGATGTGGTGATCGAAGGTGTGGAAACCGAAGAGCAATTGCAGGTGATGCGTGAGTGTGGCGTGGACATTGTGCAAGGTTACCATACCGGTCGCCCGATGCCCGCCGTGCAGGTGCAGCGCTATTTTGATGAATCCTAAGAAAATATCATCGCGAGGGTGATGATCAACATAAAGCCGAGCAGGGCATAAGCCAAATTGCGCCAAGGTGAACGTGGACGACGCAAGGAGGGGCTATGCTCATCGCCCCAATCGAGCTGGGTCAGTTGCATTTTGGCTTCGATATTGCCTTGAGCTGCGGCTTTGCCATACCACATGCTGGCTTGTTGGATGTTGCGTTGGACGCCAATCCCTTGTGCATATTGCTCTGCGACGCGCAGCTGCGCACGAATATCGCCCAATTCGGCGGCTTTGAGCCAAAAATGCAGGCTAATCGGTAAGTTTTTATGGGTCATCACGCCGTCGGCATACACTTGTGCCAATTGCACAATACTGTCGAGATGCCCCACGTGTGCGGCTGCTTGGAGGTCTTGCAGCGACTGCTGGCGTTCGTCGGTGGTGGCGGTTGGCTGCAAGCCAAACTGAGCACGCTGATACAGCGACTCTGCTTCGGCAAGCGAGTCTTGCGGGGCATCATGCGGAATAGGCGTGGGGCGATTGGCAGATGGTGTAGACATATTCATTTGAACCACCTTGAGACATCCTGCTCAGTTTTTTTGATCCTAATCCCGCTATGTTGCCGCAAGCGTTGCTTTTTGTCATTAACTTGTGGACGACGACACATTATTTTGCACACGAATAAGAGCATGATTTTGTTTTTGCTCAATATAAATTTTTGTGTCCAAAAAACGCTCAATCATGATGGCTTGGGTGCGTGTATGTTCGCTCACCACCCGACAAGTGTATTGACCACCTGCGCCCAACGCCAACGGCAGTAGCAACTGATCGGCCAAATACTCATCCACCGCCGCCGATTGATGGAGATAGCGTTTGACCGCGCCGGCCAAGCGGGTGGCGACTTGCTCAGCACTACGTCCCATTTCACCCAGTGCACTAAACACTTCGGTGTGCTGCGCACAGACCACTTCGACCAGTGCGGTGTTGCCTTGCCCACAGCCATCGACAGACAGGATGTTTTGACTGCTCAAAGTGAGTTGTTTGCCCAGTGTCTTGAGTTCACGCTCGGCAATTTGTGCATCTAAGCGCTGTACGCCTGCATACGCATGTAGGGCTTGCAGCTCACCGCGCTCACACAAATCCAGCACACGGCGATCCGTCCACGGCTCAATCTGCACCTCGACAATCCCACCACCGACAGGGAAAAATCCGGCTTTGAGGCAGTTGATCTGTACATCCACGCCCATTTTGGCCAGCGTAGGCAAAAAGCAACGCTCAATAAAATCAACCGTCGGTGCCATTGGGTTGTGCGTGCCGCCTTCAAGCCGTAGCGTGCTGCCTTGTGGTTGCATCATCAAGACCGGCAGCAAGGTCTGCAACACCAACATGGTGCTGCCTGCCGAGCCAATCGGAAAATGATAGTGACCGCTTTGTACCGTGTGTGGCGTAAAAGTCAGCTCGGTGCTACGCAATTGATCGCCCACCACGGTGGCATGCCCAATCGCTTTGGCGGCTTGGACGCAGACCAAATGCTGACGCATCAGGCCGGGTTTGGCGCGACCTGCGCGGATGTTGCTGAGGTGAAACGGCTGGCCGGTCAACAGCGACAAACTCAAAGCGGTGCGCAAAATTTGACCGCCACCTTCACCAATAGAACCATCAATGTGAATCATTTATTTTTTCCATTAAAAAAAGAACATACTGGCAAATTGCAAAAATCTGACGCAGTATGCCCAAAGTTGCGGTGCTTGAGCACATGCACCGCAAAACTGATTAACCCTTTACACACACCACTTGCCGCAGCGTATACACCACCTCGACCAGCTCGGTTTGTGCGTTCATCACCGCATCAATGTCTTTGTACGCCGACGGGATTTCATCAATCACTTCCGCATCTTTACGACACTCGACGCCTTGGGTCTGAGCGATTTGATCGGCGACCGTAAACTGCTTTTTGGCCTGTGTGCGTGACAACACCCGTCCAGCGCCATGCGAACAGGAGCAAAACGACTGCTGATTACCCAGCCCGCGCACAATGAACGATTTGGCACCCATCGAACCTGGGATGATGCCGTACTCACCGAGTCGCGCCCGCACCGCACCTTTGCGCGTCACCAACACTTCTTCGCCAAAATGGGTCTCTCGATCCACATAGTTGTGGTGACAATTCACCGCTTCCACACGCGCTTCAAACGGTTTGTGGATCACTGCCCGTAAGGCTTTGAGTGCGTTTTCCATCATGATTTCGCGGTTGGTCATGGCAAAGCGCTGCGCCCAGCCCACCGCAAACCAGTAATCGTCAAAATGCTCAGTGCCTTCAGGGAGGTACGCCAAGTCTTTGTCGGGCAGATTGATAAAATGCCGTTGCATGTCTTTGCGTGCCAACTCAATAAAATGGTTGCCAATCGCATTGCCCACCCCACGTGAACCGGAGTGCAGCATAATCCACACATCGTCATGCTCATCCAAACACACTTCGACAAAGTGGTTGCCAGTACCGAGCGTACCCAAATGCTTATGGTTATTGGTGTTTTTGAGCTTGGGGTGTTTTTGGCAAATCAGCTCAAAATCACCGACCAAACCTGACCAAGCCTGATCAATCCGCTCGGAAGGATTTTCCCAAGCGCCTTGGTCGCGTCCACCACGACGGGTTTTGGTCATCCCATGCGGAATGGCTTTTTCAAGCTCAGTACGCAGACCCAGCAAGTTGTCGGGCAGGTCGGTGGCGCGTAGGCTGGTCTTCACCGCCATCATGCCGCAACCAATATCCACACCCACCGCTGCCGGAATAATCGCACCTTTGGTGGGGATCACACTGCCAATGGTCGCACCAATCCCCACATGCACATCAGGCATGACTGCCATCCACTTGTAAATAAACGGCATGCGCGAAGCTTTGAGCAATTGTTCTTGCGCTTTGTCATCGACGGGTACGCCTTGTGTCCACATGCGGATCGGCACACCGCCATCTTGAATGATTTCGTGTTTGCGTTTTTCGACAATCAGCTCGTTCATGGTTTTTTCCTCAATCAGCCAGATCATAGGCTTTGGATACTTGATGACATCACGCTTGCATACACACTATTGCGAGGAGCGTGCCAGCTTTTAAAAATCAAATAAACAACTGAATTATTTATTTAATTTTATTTTTGACTAATTCGGTTATCTGGATTTTGTATCCTTAAATCTAGGAATATAGAAAATTTTATGAGTCAATAAAGCCTACCCATTGGTCAATCCATTTGAGTTGATCACCAAATAAAATCTCAACCGCGTTGATTAGGGAGTAGATAGATTCATCGTCGATGTCCATATCGAGCATGGCGCTGGTCAAAAAAGACTGGATCATGTGGCGGTCGGCAGTTGTGAGGGCATCGGGCATACCAGCCAACGCACAGATGGCTTGGGTGCTACTTTTGGGGGTGGCGTATTCGCGGGCTTGTTGCTCAATCAGATTGAGGAGCCATGCCACAATCTTGGGATGTGGCTGGGCAATCTGGGTAAAAATTTGGGCAAGGGTGCGATTGCTACACGGATGGCGGCTGCTATCGGGTTGGTTGGGGTAGCGGTCGATATAGTCGAGCAGCTCAGGCAGTGCTACAACAGCCTGTTGTTTGAGCACGATGAGCGCATCGAGTGCCGCACTTGATGCCATCCAATCACCATTGCCCGCATGATCAAAGATGAGTTGCCCAATCTGACGGATTAATGTGGGTTGATCCACCTGAAGCTTGGCAAGTGCCATGGCAGCGTTGCCGCGGATATAAAACTCAGGATGTTTGAGCAACGCACCGAGCATTTGGATAGCATCAGTGCGAATATCTGAGCAATGGCCGAGCAAGATGACCGCCTGATTAAAGGTGTCGGAGCGATCTTGTCGATGTGATTTGATCCATGTTAGTAGATGCTGTTGGACGTCGAGTGGTGGAGATGTGGATTGATTGGCGTGATAGGCCAAATGCTCATGCAGTGTGCTGAGCGGTGTGTGGGTGGCAAACAGTTGTGCGGGGGGCAGCGCTTGCCACGGTAGATATTTGAGTCCCATATAGACACCTCATCGATTGGTGTGACACGCCGATAAGATCGCCGACAACAAGTGACCAAACATATAAAGGGCTTACCATTAGCTGACTGCGGCATAACGTGTGGCGCCGCAGATGGGATTCGAACCCATATTCCTCGCGTAGCAGGCGATGTAGTTTGATCGGGCATTCGGTGATCTTATCGGGGTGTCATCAACAGCACCAACGGATGCAACAAGGGGCGATAGACAGTTCACTGCTCTACTACTGAGCTACTGCCACAAGGACAGGAAGGATTCGCACCTTCGACCAATGATTCATGTAGTCCAATCTGCATTTGCATCCATCAGCGTTGCTGACCGATCAACAACAATGGTGAGATACGAATGGCAAACGCCTATTCAGAGTGCAAGTCTGATGTAATCTCAACAACATTTGATCGATCAACGCCACACAACAAAAGAGTGTCAGACGTTTTGCCGTTGCTCTACTCACTGAGCTACTGCCTTCACCTTAAATTGCATGATATGGCAGGAAGGGTTCGCACCTTCGACCTACGGATTACGATGTAGTCTGACTTGCATTTGTGTGACACAGTCCAACCATACGGCAACAAAAAGATGGCGAGATACGTCGGGATCGCTCCCAACAGATTAAGAGTCTGTTGTAATCTCACCGCGCATTTGCCACACGGCTGGCCTGTTTTTGGGCAAGCCTAGACTCACCCAAAACCGTTTCCATCAGTAAACCCTGACCAACAACGCATGGTACAGAAACACGCGAAGCTTCCGACCCATTTGATCAAGGCTGACGCAGTGGGGGCAAGCAGGCTTACCCCAAATCGTTAGCTCCCTTGGATGACCACTTGTTCGATCTCGTGTACCCAATGATCGGCGTGCAGCTCACCGCGAGCAAACAGCCCAATCAAACGAAACACCTCATCGGCAAAGCCACCAATATTCAACACGTCTGAGCGCTCATAGGCTTGGGTGGTGGTATACGGTTGTACATCCACACATACCAGCTTGGCATTCGGGCAGCGTTTTTTCAGCCGATCCCACTCTCTCATCATGGCGGTGCCACGATTAAACTGTGGATCTGCCCATGATTCGTTGTCTGAGAAATAAATCATCAAATCAACGTGCGCTTGCTCACGGTTGAGCCGTTCAAGCGGCAGTCCGGTATGTGTACCACCACCGCCTTTGCTGGCTAAATGTTTGGCAAGTGCCATCACGCCTAGCGTGTCTGCCTTGGGTTTAGCCCCAAACCAAGCTGCTGCTTGATCTTTGAGCGACTGACCTTGCACATCTTCGTGCAGTGCAGTGTCAAACGGCATGATCCGCACCTGTGGATTGACCCGTTTGAGTGCCGCAGCAAACAAACCCGCCGCATCGACACAGCGCAATTTGCTGGTCGCGCCTTTGCGATGACCGGTCACCGATGAGTGCATCGAACCCGACACATCCACCGCCACCACCACGTTGCCGACCAATTCGGGTACGTTGCGCAGGGCGATCTCTAGCGCGACTTCGAGCGCATCACGCACTGCTTGCGGCACGCACTCATCGAGTGCCGACCACGTCATCAGCAACTGATACGGAAACACACGGCTTTTGCGGATCGCTTCTGCATCAACCAACCGTGCGGCAATCGCGTCAGTCAGGCCGTCAAGCTCAAACACCTTGTAGCGAGCAAAGGTATTGAGGTTCATCCGCAGCATTTGCCAACCGCCATTTAAGGCGATTTGCGCCCACTGCGATGCAGACAGCGGCAAGCTCATCAACAACTGAATCGGCACATCCGGCACGACTTGCTGCTCACCTTGGCGAAAGGCCACCAGCTGTTGCAGTGCGTCAGGCAGCACGCTGTGATCGTGCGCTTTGCCTAGCACATAACCAAACAGCGCCTCACGACGTGGGTCGTTTGGTTTGGGGTGCGTCATTTTCAGCACATCTGCCAACGATGGCTCATTGCCAATCGACGCACCAATCAGCTTGGCGTCACTGGCTTCGATCAGCCACTGATTGACCAATTTTTTGGGTAAAGTCCCCAGCGATTTGCGCCCAACAGCACCCGAACGCAAGATTTGTACAAAGTTGCGCAGTTGTTTGCCGTTGTCGATTACCAAGGGAAAGACGAGTTTGAGCCAATCTTTCCCATCGTCTTTGCTCGATAAAATCGCCAGCAACAACACGGGCATGTCTTTCATATAGGCATGTCGGCGTGCATATACGGCAGCTTTGGCAATAAACGCGCTATCCAAGTCGGCACACAAGTCGAGCACTTGCTGCAATTGGGTTTGCGCATCCACATAAAAGGTTTGGCTCAGCGTTCCTGTCGCCACCAGTTGCGCCAGCGCTTGTGGTTTGGATAGAGCGTAGGCACGACCACCGGCGGCATTTAACATGGTTTTGCTGTCGGGTGAGGCAAAAAGGGTCTTGTTCATGACCAGCATCCTCTAGTTTTGGCGTTGTTGTTCATGCCAGTCTTATTGCGAGGGTTGTGCCAACTTTAAAAGTTGATGCAAAATTATTTTTTAAAATATTGAAAATTTTAATAAATAAATTTTTTTGGTGAGTTTTATGAGTGGTTCGCTGGGTTTAAAAAATAGATTTTTATAGATTTATATCTTTTATTTTAGAAAAATATCTTTCGATCTTTAAACATGATCGGTTCAATGATCTATCATCAAGGATGTTTTTTGATCTATACTTTTAGCCTATACATTGCCTTTAGGTGTGCGTCATGAATAGTCGAACCACCAAATTGTTTAAAAATGGCAGTAATCAAGCGGTACGGATTCCCAAAGAGTTTGAGTTTGACAGTACCGAGGTGCGTTTACACCGAGAGGGTGGACGCTTGGTGATTGAACCCGTTTACCCTCAAGTGGGATTGGTCGCGTTGTTGGCGAGCTGGCAGCCCTTGGCAGAGGGGTTGCCAGAGGTTGATGATGCATGCCCAAGCCCCACAGGGATGTTTGATTGATGCAGCGGTATCTACTCGACACCAATATTTGTGCGGATCTGATCAGTCATCCACAGGGGCAAGCTGCCAAACGCTTGTTTGCAGTGGGCGCTCATCTGGTGGGGATCAATTGGATTGTGGTGGCTGAAATGCGGTTTGGCGCACGCAAAAAAAATAGCCCTGTGCTCACTGAGCGAGTCGAAGCATTGATTCACGAAATGGCATGGATTGAGATGCCCGAGCACATCACCACGCATTATGCGGATATTCGGTGGTCGCTGACTCAACAGGGTCAACTGATTGGGCAAAATGACTTGTGGTTGGCGGCACATGCTCGCGCACAGGGACTCACCTTGGTCACACACAATCATGCTGAGTTTGCTCGGGTTGACGGATTGCTATTGCAGGATTGGCTGATATGAGCAAACCCACCATTGTCATCGGTTTTATCGGTTCCAACCTTGATCAAGGCCATAGCCTCGACCGTTGGCAGCGTTGGCGTCCGACCATTAGCCTGTGCATGCATGAGGATTTGCAGATTGATCAACTGTATTTGCTGCATGATCCACGCGATAAACGCCTGATGACACGCGTCACAGAGGATGTGGTGCAGGTGTCCCCCACCACTCAAGTGATTGCAGTCCCGTGCAAAATGCGTGATCCATGGGATTTTTCCGATGTGTATGCTGCGCTGTACGATTGGGTGCGCGCATTTGAGTTTGATTCGATCAACCACGATTACTTATTGCACATCACCACCGGCACGCACGTGGCACAGATTTGCTGGTATCTGTTGATTGAATCGGGTTATTTGCCTGCGCGGATTTTGCAAAGCTCTCCCAATGGCAACCGCCAACCGGCGGGCAAATATCATATTATTGATTTGGATTTGTCGCGCTACGATGCGCTGCGTAGCCGGATGGAAGCCGAGCAGCAAGCCAACTGGCAACAGCTCAAAGCCGATATTGCCACGCGTAATCCCGCGTTTAACCGCCTAATTGAAGATGTGGAAAAAGTGGCTGTCCGCTCCACCGCACCGATTTTGATTATGGGGGCAACCGGTGCGGGCAAGTCGCATCTGGCACAGCAGATTTATCAGCTCAAAAAACAACGCTTCCATTTCAAAGGCCGCTTTGTCGATGTCAACTGTGCCACCTTACGCGGTGATAGCGCGATGTCGGCGCTCTTTGGTCATGTCAAAGGCGCGTTTACTGGTGCGGCCAATCATCGGCAAGGCTTGCTCAAAAGCGCCGATGGTGGCGTGCTGTTTTTGGATGAAATTGGTGAGCTAGGGCTGGATGAGCAAGCGATGCTACTCAAAGCGTTGGAGGACAAAGCCTTTTTTCCCGTGGGCAGTGACAAAGAAGAACGCGCTGATTTTCAATTGATTGCGGGTACCAACAAAGACTTACGCCGTGAGGTGCTCGCGGGGACATTCCGTGAAGATCTGTTTGCACGGCTCAATACATGGACTTTTGATTTGCCTGCGCTCAAAGATCGGGTCGAAGATATCGAACCCAACCTATTGTTTGAGTTGGAGCGCTTTGGTTTACAGCAGCAGCGTCAGTTGCGCTTTCACCGTGAGGCGCTAGATGACTATTTGCGTTTTGCCAAAAGCCCCCAAGCCTTATGGCGTGGCAATTTTCGTGATTTGACCGCCAGTCTGACGCGGATGGCAACGCTTGCCGAAGGTTCGCGCATCACGGTTGATGATGTGCACACCGAGATTGCCCGTTTGCAGCGGCTGTGGAGCGGGGCGCAGCCTGCATCAGTACAACAGCAGGATGAGTTGCGCGAGCTACTCGGCACCGCACAGGTCGCACAGATGGATGAGTTTGATCAATTGCAACTCTCGGCGGTGATCAGGGTCTGCCGTGAATGTCAGTCGTTGGCAGATGCCGGACGCCGTTTATTTGCTCAGTCGCGCTTAGAGAAAGCCACTGCCAACGATTCTGATCGGTTGCGTAAATATCTAAAAAAATTTGATCTGACGTGGGAACAAATCAAAGGTTGATTACATCAAGTGTTCAATCGGGAGCCAAGCAGTGAGGGCAGAAGATACTTTGCGATAGTTTGGCGCAGGTTCGGTGCGATGGATGATCAACTGATCGTCATCATTGCGCTCAATCCATTGCAAGCGGCCTTGACCGTCAAGGCTGACCCGATATGCAATATTGAGAATACCTTGGTCAAACACTGCTGCGATTTGTTTGGGCATCTCAGCCCCACGGATCATCAACCCCAATTCGGTATTGATCATCACTGAGCGTGGGTCAATATTCATTGAGCCTACGAAGGTGAGCTGACCATCCCAACTGATCGCTTTGGCATGTAAGCTGCCCGCCGATTTACGCCCAAAGCGTTCGCGGATGCGCCAGCGTTTGATCGGACGATTGTCTGCACTCGGCTTAAATTCATACAGCTCCACACCAGCCTTGAGCAATGCCACCCGATAACGCGCATAAAATGAATGCAGTGCAGGCACATCGGTGGCAGCAAGGGAATTGGTCAGCACTTTAATCTTGACGCCTTGTTGGGCAAGGGCAATCAATTGCGCTGTGCCTTGGGCTTGTGGGACAAAATACGGCGTAATCATCAATAAATGGTGCTGTGCAGTGCCACTGATCGCTTGAATTTGTGCGCCAATGGTTTGCTCAAACGGAATCGTCCGACTGATTTTAAATGGCCAATCACTGACCAAGACCGCTTGGGTCAACATCCGATGTGCGTCGGCATTCGCCTCGGTGGCGGTGTCTTGTTGGGCAATCAATTGATCTAAGGTGCGGTTGTCCAAAATCGCTTGCAGATAAGGCTGTGCGCGTACCAGCTCATCTAAGTCAAACATCTGATCAAGAGCGCGTTGCTGAGTCTGTGGGCTGGCGTGCAAAAAACCTTGAACCGGATAAGACAACGGATCATGCCAAAACCGCTCAAAGTGCGCATTCGCTGCTGGCAGCATGCCGCCCACTGCCAACACATCGAGATCAGCAAAAAAATACTCATCAGTGACCCGATAATAAGGATCGGCGATATTTCGCCCACCAATAATGGTTGCGCTCTGATCAATGGTGAAAATTTTGCCATGCATACGCCGCTGCGTGCGCCCAAGGTCAGCCATATAATTGAGTAAGCGAAGCTTGCGATAACGCATGGGGTTAAATACGCGGATTTCAAAATTGGGGGGGTGGGAGAGGGCAAGCAGCAGTGGATCAAGCCCTTTGCTGTTGTTGTCATCAAGGAGTAAACGCACGCGGACACCGCGTTCGGCAGCACGTTTGAGTTCATCGAGCATCAGATGCCCTGTCAGGTCATTGCCCCAAATATAGTAAGCCAAATCAATCGAATACTGTGCACGGCGGATCAGTTGCACCCGTACCGCATAAGCCTCTAGTGGATCAATCAGCGGATAGATCACATCTTGAGCGGTTCGTTTTGCCAAAACAGGGACAGGTAAGGTAGTGGGCGTGCTACTGATGGTCATCGGTGTGGCAGGACGCGGCGGCAAGGCATGACAACCTGTGAGCAGCGCGCTCATCAGCAAAAGGCGTAGCCAAGCATCCATCATTTGCGCTGACATCCGTGCGTGGGTCTTAAGGTGTATCACAAATCAATTTTAGCGGCAAAGATGCTCATCAACCTTTGCATGAGATTAAGGGTTTTGCCAATGCTTTTGTCTGCCACAGCATCCTACAGTCAAAGCATCAGCAGCCCCGAGGATGGATCGACCATGACAACCGCAATTCCGTTACCTGCACCGTGGCATTTGCATGGCAAAGGCTGTGCCGTGTTGGTGCGACGTGGCAATAAAAAAGTGGGTCTGTGTATGTGGGTGGATTATCAGCGTAGTGATGCAGGGGCATATTACGAGCTGTTGTGGATTCCAGATATTGCACCCGCGCAAGGTTGCCCGAGCATCGAACGGATTTATGTGTCCAACCAGCGTTCAGTCGATGAAGGGCGGCGCAATTGGGGGATTCCCAAAGAGCTGGCATATTTTCAAACCGAATATCCACACCACGCGGTGAGCTGCCGGATCGAAACGCCAGAAGGTGAGATGATCGCCTCGCTGACCATTGATGCGCGTGGGCGTGATTGGCCGATCAAGACTGCATGGCTGCCCGAAGAGTGGCTGACGTTGCAGCAAGATTGGCAAGGCCAACGCTTTTATTATGCACCCAAAGCACATGGGCGGGTGCGCCGTGCCAAAGTGATCGACTGGCGTTTTGACGCACGTTATTTCCCCGATTTGAGTAAGGGCAAAGTACTCGCGGCATTTATGGTCGATTCGTTTGATATGGTGTTTCCACCGTCCATTATTGAGGCGATTCGGCAAGCGGGTTAGTCATCGTCCGAGCATCAAGCGATGATCATTCCCGTATCTACGGGAATGCATCGGGCTGTGTATTGCAGAGTTGTGCACTGACTTGCCGCCAGTTACGCTTTTCAATCTTGCGTAGATTGGGCTGATCTTTGAGGTGCAACAAATACGGCATCAGCAAGCGCAGTTCTTGATCGTCCCTTTGCCCCTCAAACGGTTTGACACGGATCAAATTGCCATACTGATGGATCAGTTTTTCGGGTGAGTCATCAATGATCAGCACGCGCTCAAGTGGATAGCCGCGTTGTTTGACTTTCTTCAGGTTTTTGACATGCACATACTCATGCCATTCAGCCTGTAGGCGAGTGGTGCAGCGCCGTCGTGACCAGATAAAATGCAATTGGGCTGGGTCTGCAAATAAAGCCGTGACGATCTGCTGTGCATACAACTCACCAGAAGATGTCCAGACTGCAACTCGAAAATGCTGCAAGCAAAACGCAATAAATTCATCGACAAATGGGCGTTTGTACACATCATAGTAGTCAGTTTCAAAAGCAACCCGATGCCCCTCTAGTGCCGCGTGGGTGGCATGAATCAAGGTTTCATCAAGGTCTAAAATCAGTAAGGGTGGGGTGTCCATCATGGTGAAGTTGTTGAATTGAGGACGTTTGATCTTTGCATAAAAAAAGCCGGAAATCTTCCTAATGCTGGTCAGTTAAGAAAAAACATCGTAGCTGATTGGGCTATGGTGTTTTAGTTTGGGAATTTTTACCTTACTTTTGACAGGCCAAAAGTAAGCAAA
>CALFYA010000371.1 GCA_937952925.1 uncultured Moraxellaceae bacterium | reverse complement strand
TGCATAGGATTCCCCTCCGTTATGCTGATCCTTCAGATCATGCTCAAAGCCTTCACTTTACTCAATTGTGCCATTGCGTGCAAAGCTTGGTAGTTTGAAGCCAGATTCTTTATGCATCCAGACATAAAATGCCCGACCTGACAAGTTGTCATCCGCCACAAAGCCCCACCAGCGACTATCTGCACTTTGATCACGGTTATCACCCATCACAAAATAATGCCCCGCAGGAACCGTCACCGCCCAATCACGGCCTGCCCGTCCCATAAAGCGTCCACTATTCACAAAAGGTGCATTTTGCGCACTATAGGCACCATTGAGCTCACGAATCAGATGCTTGTGCTCACCCAATTGCTCGGAATAGAAGCTCTCAAAACTTGCATCACCCATGCTGAGCGGCTCACGTGGAATGGCTCGACCATTGATGGTCAGTTGCCCCTCATGAAACACAATCTGATCATTGGGCAGACCCACAATCCGTTTGATGTAATTAATCGAAGGCTGAGGGGGATAGCGAAATACGGCCACATCACCACGTTGCGGCGAACCGCTGTCGATCAGCTTGGTGTGTAACAGTGGCAAACGTACCCCATAGGCGTACTTGTTGACCAAAATAAAATCGCCGGTTTGTAAGGTTGGTACCATCGACTCCGATGGAATATTAAACGGCTCAACCACAAATGAGCGCACCACCAACACAATCGCGAGCACCGGCCAGAAGTCATACGACCAAGTGATGATCGGATTTTCACCCGCTTTGCCTTTGCTGGCACGTTGCTTCAACACCAACTTGTCCAGCAACCAAATCAAAAAGAACACCAGCGTGACTGGCACTAAAATCAGATTAAAATCAAAATCCACGTTTTACTCCTACAATCACGCTGATGGCAAAGTCGCTTATTTATCGACTTTTAGCACGGCAAGGAAGGCTTCTTGCGGAATCTCCACACGACCTACTTGTTTCATGCGTTTTTTGCCTTCTTTTTGCTTATTCAGCAGCTTCTTCTTACGCGACACGTCGCCGCCATAACACTTGGCCAACACGTCTTTACGCATCGCTTTGACCGTGCTACGGGCAATAATCTGACTGCCAATTGCCGCTTGAATCGCCACATCAAACATCTGACGTGGAATCAGCTCTTTCATTTTTTCAGCCAGTGCATTCCCCCGATAACGCGCATTGTCGGCATGCACAATCATGGCGAGCGCATCGACTTTTTCACCATTGATCAACACATCAACTTTGACCAATTTGGCCGGCTGAAAACGCACAAAGTTGTAATCGAGCGAGGCAAAGCCGCGTGAGCAGGATTTCAATTTATCAAAGAAATCGAGCACCACATCGGCCATCGGGATTTCAAAGGTCACCGAAACCTGTGCACCCAAAAACTTCATGTCTTTTTGCACACCACGGCGCTCAATCGCCAAGGTCATCACGTTGCCCAAGTATTCTTGAGGCACCAAGATATGACATTCAGCAATCGGCTCGCGCAGCTCGTCTACCGTGCTGCCATCGGGCATCTTGGAGGGGTTATCGACATACACCACTTCGCCATTTTTCTTGGTGGCTTCATAAATCACCGTAGGCGCGGTGGTGATCAAATCCAGATTGTATTCACGCTCCAAACGCTCTTGCACGATTTCCATGTGCAGCATGCCCAAGAAGCCACAGCGGAAACCAAAGCCCAGCGCATCGGAGGATTCAGGCTCAAAAAACAGCGCGGAGTCATTGATTTTGAGTTTTTGCAAGGCTTCACGGAAGGCTTCAAAATCACTCGAATCGACCGGAAACAACCCCGCATAGACTTGCGGTTTGACTTGTTTAAAACCGGGCATCGACGCGACTTCGGGTGTGCCTTGCAAGGTAATCGTATCGCCAACCGGTGCACCAAAAATGTCTTTGATCCCCGCAATCACAAAACCGACTTCACCGGCTTCAAGGTGTGGGGTTTCGAAGTGCTTGGGGGTAAACACCCCCACCGACGAGACTGGATGCGATGCACCAGTGGATTTGACCAGCATCTTGTCGCCTTTTTTGATGCGGCCATGCTTGACCCGCACCAACGACACCACGCCAAGGTAGTTGTCAAACCATGAGTCGATAATCAAGGCTTGTAGTGGTGCATCCCGATTGCCTTCAGGCGCAGGAATCCGATCCACCAAGGTGGCGAGCAACTCATCAACGCCCAGACCGGTTTTGGCCGACACGCGTGGTGCGTCTTCAGCTTCAATACCAATAATTTCTTCAATTTCATGGATGACCCGCTCAGGCTCCACCTGTGGCAAGTCGATTTTATTGAGCACCGGCAGGACTTCTAGCCCTTGATCAATGGCCGTGTAGCAGTTGGCCACCGATTGCGCTTCCACGCCTTGTGCCGCATCCACCACCAACAACGCCCCTTCACACGCCGCGAGCGAACGCGACACTTCATAGGAGAAGTCAACGTGGCCTGGCGTATCAATAAAGTTGAGCTGATAACGCTCGCCATTGGGGTGGTTGTAATACAAGGTGACCGAATGCGCCTTGATGGTAATGCCGCGTTCGCGCTCTAGATCCATCGAGTCAAGCACTTGCGCTTGCATCTCCCGATCTTCAAGGCCACCACATTTTTGAATAAAACGGTCGGCAAGGGTCGACTTGCCATGATCAATGTGAGCAATGATCGAAAAGTTGCGAATATGAGTAATGTCAGTCACGGCGCAATCAGGGTCAGGCTAAATGAAAACGGCGCATTCTAGCTTATTTTTGGACATAACGCTGTAAGTGATGTCACACAACCCCATACGCCTGTCGAAACGCAGGCGGCATCCGCTGTGGACGTCCGGTTGACAACCGAATACACACCCAGTGGGTGTGGCCTTCAAACACCACTTGCTGATCGTCTACACGGACAAACTGATAATGCCTGCACAAATTGAGTGCATCACGCTCACCCAGCCATGTGCGCAATTGCAGCTGTTGTGCTGCAAAACACGCTGCTTTGTAGAGCAACCGATGCTCACGAGCCACCATGGCGGCATCAAGCTGTTGATATTCTGCTAATCCCAAACCCAATTGTGCTGAATGCGCCCATGCAACCTGCTCCACCCATTTGAGATATTGCACATTATTCACATGCCCGAGTCCATCGAGGTGTTGTGCCTGTACCGTCACCCACTGCTCAAACACGCCATCAGTCATGTTTATGCACCAACACAGTTTTGACTTTTTCCACTGAGAGATTCATCCATGGCGATAATCCATAAAATGAACCATTGAGTTGGGTTTGTTCCAACAACAACTCACGAAAACGCAAATAATAATCTCGATCCACCGGACATGGTGCACGCCAAAACTCATTCACGTCTTTTTGGGTGGTCAAGCGTGGAATATCATAAATGGCACTGCCCATCACTTTGACCGGCTTGGCATGAAATAATGCCTGTAAACCGGTGGTGCTATTGATAGTAATCAGCCCCAGACTCTTTTTGAGTAATGAGGGCAAATGCACATCACACACATAGCGCACGCGTCGCTCAATCCCCAATCGCATCGTATGCTGACGAATCAACTGACGATAATTACGATAGCCACGATCCATAGGATGATGCTTAATCACCAAGGTATGTCTTGATTCAGCATGCTGCGCAAATGACTCCAAAATCTCTACAATAAAGTCGCTCACATCCGCATACTGACTATGCACACGCACCTGACTATCATTGTGTACTTGCAGTGCGACCACAAAATAATTGTGCGCCCAATCCCGATCAATCCGCCATTTTTTATAATGGTCTGGACAATAATTGGTGATGCGACGCCGTAATGCACGCCCCCACGCCACGATTTCTTGGACAGGGGTCAATAATCGATGATGCTGATAGTTGGGATAACGATGCTGCATCGCCATCCATGCCAAATAATACCAACATGCAGACCAGACCATGCGGCCAAAGCTAGGCTCTGTCCTGATCGGCTGATCATGTGCTTTGGCATGTTGTTCAATTTGAGAAGGATGAATTTTGGAGAAGGCATTTACGCCACCAATCTCCAAGGTGATGTAATCGGGACGTAAATACCCCTCTTCAAACACCAGAAAATCAATTTTTTGCTGCTGACAGATTTTTTCAGCCTCAGCATGATACAGACGACAATCGCCAAAACACACGATGGTATCAATTTGTAGTTGAGCCAGAACATCAGCAAGCCAAGTTTGAAATTCAGCTAATTTTCCTTGAAAATCAATCGTAAATTCGTCTAAAAAAAATAAACGGTCGCCACCATTAAAATTGACTTTGTAGCAAACCACGCCTTGCTCACGCAGCCAAGCGGCCACCTGACGAAAAAAACCTCCCATCGGGCCTTGTAACATCAGGACTCGACGAGCTGAGGTCAAACGATCTAACGAACTCATGCAATCAGCTTCCTATTTTGATACAAGACTATCAAACAGCAAGCAAAAATCCATACAGTTTATTTGGGAAACTACAATTCGTTGCATTAAGGCCATAATCTCTTACTCCACTTTAGCGTCGTCGCTCTTAGTTTTGCGGAATAACCCAGCGCTTTTTGTGGGATGCTCTGCTGATGCTGACGTTGTTTGATCAGCTCATCAATCGCTTGTTCAACCTGAACAAAACCCTCTCCTTCTGGCAGCATATACAATGGATAAGCAATCAATGCACCATACACCAGCTCATCCAATGACAATTGGGCAGAGCGTCGTGAGCAATGGTGTAAATCTGTGGTCAACCCCCATCCGGCATAAAACGGCAGACCATAACAACTGACCGACACACCTCGTAGCAATGCTTCAAATCCGGTTAATGACGTGATGGTATGTACTTCGTCCACACGAGACAAGCACGCTGGCATCCCTAGTCGTTGTACTACAGCATCCACATATTGATCCAATTGCACAGGATCAACGGCTCCAACCCGCAGACCAGCCGTCACATCCGGATGTGGCTTATACACCAAAAACGCATCTGGGTTTTTTGCTCTAACCAACTGGATCAGTTGTAAATTTGTTCGGACATCGACACCACCGAGCAATACAGATGCATCATCTTCCACTTGTCCAGAAATCAAAATACAGCGCTGATGCGGTGGTACATCCGGCCAATCTTCTGGCTCGCCCACATTATATTTACTTAACCCTTCGGACACCAAACGCTCACGCACCTGCTGCGCTCGCTGACGTTGAGCATCACTGAGTTGTGCCGTGTTGTACCACTGCTCTAATCCTGAAGGCTGAGTCGCATCATAATAAATGCCGACATGATCAATCACTAAAGATAAGGGTCTGATCAGCTTTGCCCCCAATCCAATCGAGCGGATAAAGCCATCCTCCATCACATGTGTCTGTAGCGCCTGTGGTGCTGGGTGATTTTGTTTGTTCAGCGCTCCCCAATAGATCAGATGATCGACCGATTGAGCGGGTATTTTTTGTTCAAAACTCAACTGATTAAATGGCAGCTTAAAATAGCGCCGCAAATAGTGCTCTTTCCAATGGCTAAATCGATAAAATACCACCTGTCCAGCCAACTGAGTTGACCAACGTTTATTTTCGATCAGCCAATCGAGGGCTTCTTGCATATCACACGCACGTTGCGTACTTGGATTGACATATCGTGTGTACTGCAAATACGCTGCATCAAACAATATGTCCACACTTTTTGCCACGCCTCGTCTGGAAGAAGCAATATAACGAGGGGCATAACGATCATCGGTCAAGCCCCAACCGGCGTACCATGGCATACCAAAGCAATATACGCGTTTTTGGAGCATTAATGCCTCAAAACCCATGTGTGAACTGACCACATAAACAACATCCATTTGTTGTAATAATGCGATGGGATTGGCATGCGCAGTAATTTTACGTACACGCTGATTTTCTTTAATATGTGACAGACAGCCTTTTTTAATTCCTTCCGCCACCTCAGGATGGGTTTTAATCCAAATATTAGCATCAGGATAATCGTGACAGGCTTGCCACAACATCCGTTCAAAATCAGTTTTTTTTGCACCGGAATACTCAATCGACTGATCACCATACGTTTGATCAACAATGAGCACATTGATTTTATGTTGATCGGCTTGGCTTAATACAAACGACTCACTGACCAAATTATATTTGGACAACTGATGGGTTATAATCGTACTGATATACTGTGTAACTTGATGATCTGCCTGCTGTGTGGCAACAATCAACTGCTCAAGCTCAGACTCTCGATGAGCATCAAAATAGATGCCTTGGTGATCAATGATCATGGCCACGGGTGGACAGCCATCACTGCCTAACCCAACTGAACGTAAAAAGCCATCCTCCAAACTAATGAATGGCAACTGTTGTTGCTGAGCATAACGCTGCGCCTTGATTGCACTTGGTTTGCGCCCCCAACCCAGAACTGCATCAAAATAGTGCAAAGAAATTGCCGCGCCAGCCATATAGGCAATAAGTGGATGATATTCCACATTAAAAGGTAAAAATGCGGCCAGATTGGGGGTATCCCAGACGCCTTTAGTAAGAACAGCTACTTTATGACAAGACACATTAAGACCATCTAAACAAAAGAAGCCAAGAGAAGATCGACAAAGCGGGTCATCTTAGCATCAAGCCGAATGCCCGATTCAATATAAAACAGTAAAAAACTGTTTTTGATCAAAAACTGTTGAATTGCTTGCATTTGCTTGACTTCCGGCTGAAAAAAATTGACTTTGCGCATCCATTCGAGTAATTTTTTTTTGCTTTTATGCAATTCCTTGACGGTGTGTAACATGACGTTTTCTCTTCTGCCCACAAATATTGCAGAAAATCTGAATCACATATTCTCCCCCTCACAACCAACAACCACTTACATCATTGCCAATATCAATTGGAAGCAGATATTCCGCGCCATCTTTCCAAACCGAAAACTTAATTTTGTCACACTCGATGCAACGCACAAAACCATTGAGCAAATCATCACCGAATCAAAAATCAAAAAAGTCGAAGTTTTTTGTTATTGCATGCCCTACAACAAAGAACTCTCAGATGCTTGTGAGCAGAATCAAATCAAGCTCACCTATCTTGAGCCTGCGTTATTTTCACTGATTCATGTCAATCATGTCCGACTGGCCTACAATATTATTGCCCAGCCCAAGATCCCTTTTTATATCCACCACCCCGATTCCACACTGTGCCAAACCATTCAAAATTTTCCGTTTGGTCAGCATCCTGCACTGCTTGAGGAAGCTCAAGATCTGATTCAGCAAATCAAAGCGCTCAAACTGAGTCACTTTAATATTCATCCGTCACTACCACTCGATGAACTTGCCCAATACAAGCATCAGGTGTTGGTGGTTGGTCAAGCCGACTCACACCGCGCAACCACCTTTGATCGGGGTACGTTCAAGGTGTCTGATACCGAAATGCTGCAAATTGCGCGTCGGGACTTCCCAGAAGCAAAACTCATTTATAAACCTTATCCGACCGATGCATCTGCGAGTACACAAGAAAAAAACGTCATTGAATCGAGTGTTGTGGATCTTGCTGATCTCATTTTGGAGGGTCAGACCTGTATCCATGATGTACTGCCCACGGTACAGCATGTCTATACCAGTGCCTCACAGGCTGGTTTTGATGCGTTACTGTATGGCGTTCCGGTGACCACCTTTGGTCTGCCGTGGTATGCCGGTTGGGGGCTGACCGATGATCGTCATCCTCAATTTAAGGCACCCAAGCCCCGTACCTTGGCTGAATTGGTCGTTGCAGCCTGTATCATTCACACTTATTGCTTTGATCCGATCTTAAAACGCCAAACCACCATTCAAGACAGCTTAAACTCTGTGCATCGAGATCGTTTGGTGTATATCAAAGACGCGATCAAAGACTACAAGCTCAAAAATGCTCGCAATAGCATGAAGAACTTGGATACGGACGTCAGCTTTGCACAGCTCACCGCGCTCACCACCGAGTTCCCACAATTTGTGCAAGCGTGGACAACACTCGCTGAGCTACACCAACTGCAACAGCAATATGCACCAGCCATTGCATGCTACAACAAAGCGATTGAACTCGATCCTCAAGAAGGTGCGTTGTATCAAGCACGTTGTATGGCACGACTCAAAAACGGTGAATTTAATCAAGCCACCGACCAAGACTTCAAAAAAGCGTTGGTACTCTCCAAGACTAAAAATGAGCTGATTTATCAATATTTCTCCTATCTTTGGGAGAAAGAGCCTGTCTCTGATTTGTTGTTTAAATCTTTAGATCATGCCTTATCCGCTGTGCCTGCGGTGCAAAAGCAGTCTAAAGAATATGGCAAATTACTGCTCCTCAAAGCATGTATGCTCAATGAGACGCGCCAACACAGCACAGCGCTCAAAACCCAGAAGCAGGCATTGGCGCTTGGTGCCGCAGACAGCACCATGCTCGCACTGCGCCATACGGCATGGAAACATGGCAACCCCAAAGCCCTCTCCGATTACGAAGCCACCTACTACCCCAAACTGCTAGAGTTTACGGATCGTTTCCGTAAGTTGGTGCTTGCAGCCAATGGCTCAGTATGTTTGGTGGGGAATGCGCCGTCGTTGATTGGTTCAAATCGTGGCGATGAAATTGACCAACATCAGCTGGTGGTGCGCTTCAACAATTACTCCACCGATTATCCGTTTAGTGAAGACTATGGCATCAAGACTGATGTCTGGGTGCGGATGCCCTTTCACCCGTATGTCAAACGTGATGCCGATCCAGACCTCAAACTGGTGATGTTTACTGGCTCTAATCGCTTGTATCGTCCTTACACCGAATGGCATGGGATATTGGAATATATTGAGCGCGGCTTTCCGGTACAATTTTTCCCATCATCTGCTTTGTATGAGCTGCAAAAAGCCTTGGGAGCGCCACCCACTGCTGGGTTGATGTTGTGCTACATGCTTTACAAGATTGTCGGGCCATTGCGCCCTGAGCAATGCTTGGGCTTCTCATTTACTGATCCGATCCATGCGCAAGGCAGTTACCACTACTCTGATCAAAACGCGGCGTCTAGTGCACGGCATGACTGGGATCGTGAAGCGGAATTTTTCAACACTATTCGCCAAAAAGATCCAACTCAAATCGTTGTACCACGCGTCTTTCGCCAGAAAGGCACGGATCGACGCTTAGTGCTTCCGCAAGACTTGCACACATCAACAACACCTGCTGTGGCTCCTGTCAGTCCAGCGACATCGACAAACACCACACTCACTCCCTCTCAACCGGCCTATGATCGAATAATTTCGGTCTCACCTGGTTTGGCCGATTATCAAATTTATGGCAAAAAAGTAGAGCTGATTAGTGGTGCTAAGACCGAGCGGCATCTCAAATGGCTTGAAAATCCGCTGAAGGGCGAACCGGCTGATCTGCTCAAAGCCCTACAACCTCACGAAAAAGTCTGTGTGCTTGGCTTTGGTCGTGCCAAAACGGGCTTACTCGCCAAACAATTGGCGCAAGCGCTCCATGCTGATTTCCGCTTGGTTGAATATGGTCTGATCTCTGCAATGAGTCTGCCGAGTGAGAAAAAATTCAACTTCTCGCTCATTTTGGATGACTGTGGGATCTTTTATGACACCACCGTTCCCTCGCAAATTGAAAACATGCTGCTGCGTGACGATGACATTTTGCAACCCGCCATGCTGCAACAAAGCCGCAAGCTGATGGATACGATTGTGGGCAACAACATCACCAAATACAACAACTCCGGTGATATTGAACTTCTTACGGAGCGCAAAAACCACCGGATTTTGGTCATTGATCAGACTGCGGGTGACAACTCCATCGTGTATGGTCAATGCGAAACCTATAGTTTCCGTGATATGTTGCTCACTGCACTAGATCAACCCAACAGTGATGTCATCCTCAAGATCCATCCGGAAACAGCTGCGGGTGCTAAAAATGGCAATCTGACCAGCATCCAAGACTTGTTGGATCGCCCCAACTTGAAGGTGATTGGTCAGCAGTGCAATATTATCTCTTTAATCAAACAAGTAGACGAAGTGTATGTGATGACCAGTGGTGTGGGACTTGAAGCCTTGATGATTGGCAAACCTGTCAGCTGTTTTGGTGTGCCGTTCTACTCGGGTTGGGGACTGACCAACGATCGAGTACCTGTTCCCAATCCGCGTCGTCAACTTTCTGTTGAATCATTATTTGCGGCGACCTTCTTGAAGTACAATCTGTTCTATCATCCTGAAACACAGCAACCGTGCAGTATGGATGCTTGTATTGAATGGATTGTCCAAAACAAACCTTTCTTCGAACCTATCAAACTGGAATGGTAAGACATGAGCCAAAACCAAGCCCTCACCGTCCTTGATTGCACCCTGCGTGATGGCGGTTATTATAATGATTGGGATTTTGACCAAGCTGTCGTTGAAAGCTATTTAGAAGCTGCTGCGAGCAGTGGGGTTGATATCGTCGAACTTGGCTTTCGCTTTATGCCCAAGGCCAAGTTTTTAGGCCCCTATGCTTATACCAGTGAGCAATTTATCAGCACACTGAATATTCCAGATGAACTGGTGATTGGCGTGATGATCAACGCTTCAGATTATCTGAAGTCACCCTTGGGTGCCGAAGCGGCGCTCGATACTTGCTTCGTTCCTGCGGCTCAATCTCGTGTCAAATTGGTACGGATTGCCGCACACGTTGCCGAAGTCAAATCGTGTGGTGTCTTGGTGGCTTACTTTGCCAAGCTCGGCTATCGCGTTGGCTTCAACATTATGCAGTCCAACAGCTGCTCTGATGAGCAACTCGCCGACCTCGTCCGCGCCATTCGTGACTTTGAACACGTTGAAGCCCTGTATTTTGCCGACTCGCTTGGCAATATGGACGATGCTGAAACCATTCGGATTATCAATACATTGCGCCAAGAATGGTCTGGCCCTCTGGGTTTCCACGGCCATGACAACATGGGCAAAGGCTTGTCCAACACCCTCACTGCTGTGGCTCATGGCGTGACATGGCTAGATGCCACCGTCACCGGTATGGGACGTGGTGCGGGTAACACCCAGATTGAATATCTGTTGGCTGAACTGCAAAATCGCGGGCTGAAAAACGTCAATGCCGCGCCGATGATTGATTTGGCGGTGCGCACCTTTGGCCCGATGAAGCAACACTACGAGTGGGGCGCGAATATTTTCTATTACTTGGGCGCACAGCACAAAGTCCACCCGACTTATGTGCAAGACATGTTGTCGCAAAAAACCTTCTCGCCCAACGATATCGCACTACTGATTGAATTGCTCGGTCAAAACAAAGGCTCTTCTTACAAAGCCAAAGGTATTGATGAACTGCTCACCGCACGCTTCCAAAATGCAAGTGGCTCATGGGATCCCAAAACTTTGTTTGCTGGCAAATCGGTGTTGGTGGTTGCTGGAGGCCCTTCGGCCAAACGCCATTGGCCTGCACTGGAGCAATATATTGCCCGTGAAAACCCCGTGGTGATTACCCTCAACCTGCTCGACTTTGTTCCGCGTGACAAAGTCTCGGCGATTGCCACCTGTCACCCTGGCCGTTTAGTTCCATTCATGAGCCGTGGCGTCAAAGCCCCGCTGATTTTGCCGCAGCAATCGCTGCCAACCGGTGTGGTCAGCCGCTTGTCGCACTGTTCACTGCTCGATTTTGGCATCAAAATCGACGCCAGTGCGCTCAGTGTTGAAACCACAGGCTGTGTGATCCCTGCGCCACTAGATCGGAAGAGC
>CALFYA010000370.1 GCA_937952925.1 uncultured Moraxellaceae bacterium | reverse complement strand
TGGGGTGAGGTTGATGGGGAAAATCGGTGAATTTCAGGTGAAAAAAAGCCATGCAACACAAGGCCACATGGCTGAGGTGAACCCATCAGAGCTTTAAGCCGGTAAGCTCATCAAGTCTGGCACCAGTTTGGTCAGGGTCAAGCGTTGTTTGCCAGCAGTAGCACCAAGCAGCACAAAGCCACGCAGCACACCATCTGCATCGACGGCTTTGGCGAGCATGCCATCGTCAAAGCTTTCGCTGTCCCAAGTCACCGCCACATCTACAGGTGCAGGCAGCACGGTGAGGGGGGCAGCAGGGGTTTTGACCGCCACTGGCATGGCAGGGTAGTGCACCGCAGTGGTTTCACCCGCCAAGGTTTTGGCGAGGGCACGCGCTTGCTGCATGATGGGCATCACATACGGCAGCAAATGACCGTTGACTTCGGCGCAGTCGCCAATCGCATAAATGTCGGTGAGGTTGGTTTCGAGGGTTTGGTTGACCACCACCCCACGCGAGGTATCAATGCCAGTCGCTTGCGCCAGTTCGAGATTGGGACGCAGGCCAATCGCGGAGAGCACAATATCCACGATCAAGGTCTGACCATTGGCGAGGGTCACTTGGTAGTCGTTGCCGACGCGATCAATCGATTGCACGGTGGTGCCCAGCGCAAATTGAATGCCGATGCCCTCTAGGCCAGCTTGAAAGGCCACAGCCGTGTCGCTGGGCAGTAGGCGACCGAGTGGACGTGGTGCGAGATCGACCACGGTGACTTCATGACCGGTCGCTTTGAGATCGTTGGCAAATTCACAGCCAATCAAGCCCGCACCAATCAGCAGCACACGCTTGTCGGTTTTGAGCGACAGATTTTCACGGAATTGACGATAGTCGATCAGTGAGTTGACCACATGCACATCAGCCGCGCCATCGCCCGCAATTGGCAGACGAATCGGACTTGCGCCCACCGCCAAAATCAGTTTGCTATAGGTTTGTGTACTGCTGCCTGTATCACTTTGCAGAGTGAGGGTATGCGTAGCCGCATCAATGGCGGTCACTTGGGTGTGTGCCAAGATGGTGGCTTTGAGCGTCTCGCTCATTTTGGCAGCATCGCCCAAGCCAATTTGAGCGGGCAGTTTGTTGCCGACCAATGCATTGGACAGGGTGGGTTTGGCATAGTTTACCGCATCATCAGCAGTGATAATCAGCAGTGGGGTTTCGGGGGCTGCTTTGCGAAACTCACGAGCCAGTGTATAGCCCGCCATACCAGAACCAACGATGACGATGGGATTCATAACCAAGTCCTATATTCAGTTGAAGATAATAAATCAGGCTGGTCAGTATCATCTGAGCCAGCCTGAGGACATGGCTCACAGGATCGTATGCGGCCATGAGTGCAGCATGGATGAGGACTTAGATCTCAACCATTTCAAAGTCTGCTTTGGATACGCCACAATCTGGGCAGGTCCAGTCGTCTGGAATGTCTTCCCACTTGGTGCCCGCTTTGATGCCGTCTTGAGGCCAGCCTTCGGCTTCGTCATAAATCCAGCCACAAACGATGCATTGATACTTTTTCATGAAACGCTCCAAAAGATGAAGGTGGTGCCTGCTTATCGCGGGTGCCGCCGGATGTATTTTGCCATCGCAGAATGGCGAGGTGAACAGTAGCGCGTCCGCCGAACCTGCGGGAAACGCCAGAATATAACGCATTTTTGGCAAATTCGATGGCTCAATTGCCATGATCAGCCGATCAACTGATCATCCGCGAGCATTGACCTTGTCTAATGCCGCTTGATAGTGCCCTGCGTGGCGTTTTTCAACAGTCGTCAATGCGGCAAAGCGTTTGGCGGCTTTTTCCAGCACGGCTTTAAACTGCTCCGCGTGTACACGCGACTCTTCGATTTGCTCGTCATATTCGGCGACAGCAGCGGTGTTGCCTTCTTCGACGGCCAAGTGACGAAACTTTGGATACATCTCAGTGTACTCGTAAGTTTCACCTTCAATGGCGATTTCCAAGGCTTTGGCAGGGGTGAGCTGCGCTTTGGGATACAGCAAATCCAAGTGACCAAACGCATGCATCACTTCTTGCGCTGCGGTGTCCTCAAAGATTTTGGCGGTTTCTTCGTCGCCCATCTCACGGGCAATTTTGGCAAAATAACGGTATTTGATGTGTGCCATCGACTCGCCAGCAAATGCAGCTTCGAGGTTTTGGATGGTGATCGAATCAGGATTGATACTCATGTGTGTGTCCTCGCAATTGGCTAGATCAGGTCATGTGGGGTCGGTGACTGCGGTGCAGCACCCGATGAACAGAGTATGCAAAAAGTAGATCAATCACACAAACCGTTTGTTTTAATATTGTTA
>CALFYA010000369.1 GCA_937952925.1 uncultured Moraxellaceae bacterium | reverse complement strand
TTACTCAGTGTGGCTTTGATGGGTTGCGGGGGCAGCTCAGGTGGATCGTCCACACCTACACCTACACCTACACCTACACCGACTCCCACGCCGACGCCGACTCCAACACCAACACCAACGCCGACACCTACTCCAACACCAACGCCGACGCCCACACCAACACCAACACCAACACCAACACCAACGCCTACACCTTCAGGTTGGCAAAATGATCAAGCCGTTTCATCGCTCGGTGCAGGCTCACCGCAATTGGTGGTCGATCAACAAGGTTCTGCGCTGATGGTCTGGAAACAAACCCAAACTGACCAAAGCACCGATTTGTATTGGAGTCATGCCATTAAAGGTGGTCTGTTTAGCGCCCCTGCCAAACTCAATGTCCAAGCCGGTGCGATTCGTGATGTGGCCGTGAGTATTGAACCCGCATCGGGACACGCGATCATTGCGTGGCTACAACCCAAGATTGATAACGGCAACTTATCGGATGTCTGGGCAATTCGTGTGTCTCCCACCCACACCCTAAGTAATGCGCAAAAAATCGGCAGTGTGGATGTGATTACCGGTCAACAAGATGTGCAAGCGGGGATTGATCAACAAGGTCGAGTGTTGGTGACGTGGATCAATCCGCAAGCTGTCCCCAATCAAACCAATACCTTTAAGGATCGAGTCTGGTTTAGCCGATTTGATGGCAATGTTTGGAGTACAGCTGCCAGCATTTCTGCGGTGACAGGCGAAACTCGTGGTGATGGCCTGCATAGCCTGTCGGTGAATGCCTCTGGCAAAGCGGTACTGGCATGGCATGGGGGAATCACCAATATTTATGCATCGATCTACGATGGCACATGGTCAACGCCCACGGTGATCGACACCGACGGGATTGCGCCATTTACCAGCATCAGTGCCAATGGTGAGGCCAGTGTGTTGTGGCAAACCTTGTCTCTCAATCAAGGCCAGTGGTCTACTCGACTGCTCGGCAAGCGAGCTGCACAAAAACAATGGGATAGCACCGCACGCAATGTGACCGGTGAGCTGTTTAATGGCACGGCTGCGATTGTTCCAAGCGTCTATAGCGATGACAGTGGCAACACGCATGTGGTGTGGAAGATGCAAAATGGTGCGCAGCAAAGCGTGATTTATCACAGCAACTGGCAAGCCAACCAACAGGTCAGCAGCAAACAGGATGTACGACCACCATCATCGGAGATTTTGGACGGTCAACCGATCATCCAACCAAGCAACAACAACGGCTTGCAAGTCAGTTGGGTGGCTCGTCCCAACACCACCAACAATTGGGCGGTCTATCACAACCGACTGGGCACCAGTGGCTGGGGCACCCCCACCAAACTGGTCGATGTGCCGAGCCTGTGGGATAAAAACCATGTGATGAGCGGCACCAAAACTGGTCATACCGTGGTTGGCTGGGTGGATAGTGCTGAAGTGGGGACGCGTTTTGGGACACGCGTGGTTGCCAAGCGTTATCAGCCTTGATGCATAAAAAAACGGGCATCCTCTGATGCCCGTTTTAACCGCTTGCTTAGCCGAGCAGCAAGTTGTTCACCCGTTTGAGGTACGCCGCTGGATCTTCTGGTAAGCCACCTTCGGCAAGCAGAGCTTGATCAAACAACACATTGGCGAGGTCATCAAATTGACCGGTGCTGTCTAAGCGTTTGACCAGCGGATGCTCAGGGTTGATCTCAAGGATTGGTTTGCTGACCGGCAACTCTTGACCCATTTGTTTCATCAAACGCGCCATTTGTCCCGACATTTCGCCATCTTCCACCACCAAACACGCAGGGCTATCGACCAGACGCGTGGTGACACGTACCGATTTGGCTTTGCCTTCGAGTGAAGTCCCGAGCTTATCGAGCAAGGGCTTGAGATGTTCAGCAGCGGCTTCGGCGGCTTTTTTCTCGTCTTCATCTTGCAGTTTGCCCAGATCGACCGCGCCTTTGGCCACGCTTTGCAACGATGTGCCATCAAACTCATTCAAGAAGCTCAATGCCCACTCATCGACGCGGTCGGTCATCAACAGCACTTCAATGCCTTTTTTGCGGAACAGTTCCAACTGTGGGCTGTTTTTGGCGGCTGCCAAGTTGTCGGCGGTGATGTAATAAATCGCGTCTTGGCCTTCTTTCATGTTGGCTTTATAGGCCGCCAATGACACGCTGACGTCGTCGGTGTTGGTGGAAGCAAAACGCAGCAACTTGGCGATTTTGTCTTTGTTGGCAAAGTCTTCGCCCAAACCTTCTTTGAGCACTGCGCCAAATTCACGGTAGAAGGTGGCGTATTTGGCTTGCTTGTCGGCGTCTTCGCTGTTGGCGAGCTGCTCAAGCGTGGTCAGCACGCGGCGGGTGTTGCCTTCGCGGATCGCGCGCACATCACGGCTTTCTTGCAGCAATTCACGGCTGACGTTAAGCGGCAAATCGGCGCTGTCGATCACGCCCTTCACAAAACGCAGATACGGTGGCAGCAGGTTGTCGGCGTCGTCCATGATAAACACACGCTTGACGTACAGCTTCAGCCCAGACTGACGTTCACGATAGAACATGTCTATCGGTGCTTTGCTGGGGATAAACAGCAACTGGGTGTATTCGGTGCTGCCTTCGACGCGGT
>CALFYA010000368.1 GCA_937952925.1 uncultured Moraxellaceae bacterium | reverse complement strand
GTCATGGGAATCGGACGACTGACCACCCAGCCTTTTTGTTCATATGGCTCCACTACCCAGTCTGGCAATGCTGCAATCCCACGACCACTCGCGACCAATTGGATCAGCATCGGGGTGAGTTCGGTGCTACGGATCGCGTGTGGCATCAAGCCCAAGGGTTTGAGCCACCCACCCACCACATCAAGCCGCTCAGGACTGACCGGATAAGCAATCAAGGTTTGCTCACTGACGGTTGTTGCGTCAATCGTTTGATTAAGCAGTGGATGCGTGGGCGAAAACACCAAGCGCGATTCGTATTCAAACAGTGGCACATAGCTGAGTCCTGTGAGGGGCAACGGATCAGCGGTAATCAACACATCAATCTCGCCTTGCTGCAACAGCTGATGCGGCTCAGGATCAAAACCACTGGCAAAATCCAAATCCACATCCGGCCATTCTTGCCGATAGCGATTGAGCACGGGCATTAGCCAATCAAAACAGCTATGGCACTCAGACGCCAAACGCAGCCGCCCAGTTTGACCATGCGCCATCCGGCTCAAATCCATCCGCGCCAATTGCACCAAGGGCAACACTTGATCAGCCAAAGCCAGCAAACGCTGACCTGCACTCGAAAACTGCAGTGGGCGAGTTTTGCGATTGACCAACGGTAAATCTAGCCATAGCTCCAGCTCTTTGAGCTGGTGCGACAACGCCGACGGAGTCAAGCACAACTGATCCGCCGCTGCTGCCAACGAGCCATATTCGCGTAGCGCTTGTAAGGTACGCAGATGGCGTAGTTCCAACATGAGCGATGCTCCAAATCAAATTTAATTCACTTTATCATGAAAAAGCTGAGTTTGATTCATGTTTAATCTTTGCGCACACTGCCATCTATCAGACAAATTGATGGATTGAACACGCCATGACCATTCACAGTCACATTTTGGGCTATCCGCGTATTGGCGCTGCCCGCGAACTCAAATTTGCCCTAGAGCACTATTGGCAAGGCAAAATCGATCAAGCGCAACTGATCGACACGGCGCAGCAGATCGAGCACGCGCAATGGCAAGATCAAATCGACGCTGGACTTTCGATCCTCACCCTTGGCGATTTTGTCTATTACGATCATATCTTGACCCATGCGGTACGCTTGGGTGTGTTGCCTGCGCGGTTTGCCGCAGGCCAAGCGCACAGCGAGTTGGATCGACAGTTTTATTTGGCGCGTGGACGGGCTGCCTCTTGCCCCGATGTGGCAGCGCTTGATATGACCAAATGGTTTGATACCAACTATCACTACTTGGTGCCGGAGCTGTCGCCCAACCAAGGCTTTACTCCAGATTTTTCTGGTCTATATGCCCAAGTGACCCGCGCTCAGGCGGCGCATCCTGAGCAACCGATCAAAGTGGTGCTGACTGGTTTACTCAGCTTTTTGTATTTATCACGAGTGGTCGGCAAAACTGCTGAATCTCAGCACCATCACCACGATGCCGCATGTTGCACGCCCAACACTGTGCATCAGCAGCAACTCGAAACGCTCGATTTTGTCGAAGCCTTACTGCCGATTTATCAAGAGATTTTGGATCGATTGGCACAGCTTGGCGTGGCCTATGTGCAGCTTGATGAGCCGATTTTGGTGCTCGATTTGCCACAAGCATGGCAAAGTGCATTTGAGCGGGTCTATCACCGGTTGCAGCGTCGGGACATTAAACTGATCATCGCTAGCTATTTTGGCACCTTGGGGCAGCATCTGCATTTGGCGGTCAATCTGCCGGTCGCAGGACTACATATTGATGTCAGCCGTGAGCAAGTAGGCGAGCAATTTTGGCAAAAAGTCATTGATCAATTGCCCACCCACAAAATCCTCTCGCTTGGTCTGGTCGATGGGCGCGGCGTGTGGGCGAGTGACGCCAATCGCCTCAATGCCATCGTCGCGCAAGCCTATAGCCGCTTGCAAGATCGGCTATGGGTGAGTAGTAGTTGTTCGCTGCTGCATGTGCCGGTCGATCTGCGCAGCGAGTCCGTGCCCAATGTGCTGACGGGTCGGCTATGTTTTGCGCGGCAAAAACTCGATGAAATCGCGCAATTGGCGCAAGGGCGTTTGCAAGCGCAAGCCCATGCGGTGTTTGCTAAAGATCAGCTTGGAGTACAGCCCCAAGTGCGTGAAGGCACATTTGAGCAGCGTTTTGCCGTGCAGCAAGCGCGTTTTGAGTTACCACTGTTGCCCACCACCACGATTGGCTCTTTTCCACAAACCGGCGAGATTCGTGCGGCACGCGCCGCATGGAAGCGTGGTGATCTGAGCGAATCGGCCTATCAAGCCGCCATGCAAGCCGAAATCCGCCATGCCATTGAGGTACAAGAAGAACTTGGCCTAGATGTGTTGGTACACGGTGAAGCCGAACGTACCGATATGGTCGAGTATTTTGCCAGTTTGCTCGAAGGATTTTGGGTCAGCCAAGCCGGTTGGGTGCAAAGCTATGGCAGCCGCTGCGTGCGTCCGCCGATCATCGTGGGGGATATCAGCCGCCCTAATCCGATGACCGTAGCATGGATTAGCTATGCACAAAGCCTGACCCCAAAAGTGGTCAAAGGTATGCTGACAGGGCCAGTGACCATCCTCAATTGGTCATTTCCACCGGCACATCGCAGCAAAGCCGATGTGGCGTTGCAAATCGCTGAAGCGATCCGCCTTGAGGTCGCCGATTTGCAAGCGGCGGGGATTGGCATGATCCAGATTGATGAAGCCGCGTTTCGTGAGGGCTTGCCGCTACGCCAAGCCGATCAAGCGGCGTATTGGACATGGGCGGTGGCGGCATTTAAGCATTGTGCCAGCAGTGCGCAGCTGAACACGCAAATCCATACCCACATGTGTTATTCGGATTTCAACGACTGCTTGCCGCAGATCACCGCGATGGATGCCGATGTGATCACCATTGAAACCAGCCGTTCGGGCTTGCAGTTGCTTGATGCGTTTGAACAAGAGGGCTATCCCAATGCGGTCGGGCCGGGGGTGTATGATATCCATAGTCCACGCACGCCCGATGCCACGCAGATGCAGGTGGTGATTGATCGGGCGCGGCAGGTGATTCCGCTGGAGCGGCTGTGGATCAATCCAGATTGTGGCCTCAAGACTCGGCAGTGGCCTGAAACCAAAGCGGCGTTGGCGCAGATGGTGAAGATGGCGGCGCAGGTGCGAGAGCAGTTGGGGGTCGAGAAGACCGTTTAATTTGCCAGTCAAGCTGGGCAGTGATTGCCCAGTGTTTTTCTAAGCGATAAAGTAAATGTACAAATTAAAGAGAGATCAACAGTGAGCAGGCAAATCAAAATTGATATGAGCTTTGCATCGAATGTGCTGTATGTACGTCAAACAGTGGCAAAAAGCTTTGGTATTTCGATTAATCAAGAATTTACATGGGAGTTGCTAGAAAGATTGGTGTTGGACTCTGATGTTTTGCTTGCTACGCCCAGCATTCTTGTTCAGGGAAGATCTCAGCTAGCAATTCGACTTCCAAAAGAAGATGATGCTCTTGGAGCATTACTCCAAAAAATAACCCATCTATATCCCGATAAACGTATTTTGGTTATGCTGCACTAATCGTGTAGAACTTCTGATGAAAAGTAGAGTTTATTGTGAGCAAATTAAAGAGTGTGAGTTCGTATCATAAGAATGGTTTTTTTGAGGCGGAGAGACTGCATCGTGCCGCAGCAGATGGCAATACTTCAGAAGTAGAAAGCCTGATAGCATCTGGTTTTAATATCAATTTATTTGACGATTTAGGCCGAACACCACTTCATTATGCAGTCGAAAATATAAATTATAAAACGGTGCTATATTTGATTTCGATGGGTGCTGATGTCAATGCACATGACGAGGCTAACATCCGAGAAACGCCACTTTATTACGCTGTTCAGTCGAACAGTATTGAGCTAGTTGAACTGCTTTTACAACATGGAGCAGATCCTGACATCCTTGGTTGGATGGGTTTTTCAGTCAGAACTCGTGTGTTACAACGCAAAGATGAAGATGGTCAATTAATTGCACGACTTATCAATCGTTATCGTCCATTATTGCCATAGGATATGGATGTTGGTATCTC
>CALFYA010000367.1 GCA_937952925.1 uncultured Moraxellaceae bacterium | reverse complement strand
ACCTTCGCTATGTTCGAGAGGGCACTGTCACGCTTGATCTGGGTGCAGGTGATGATGATGTTGTTGCGATAGATCATGCTGGGGCAGTTCAGATGATTTTACGTCAGGGTGGTGGTCATGACACCTTAAACTTGCTTGATGCATCTCGACAATCCACCAACACACATACACTGGCTTTTGCTGATCATGATTTGGCTGATATTGTCTCATATCAAATCGTTGATCATTATGATTATCCCGAGCAACCACTCCAGCCTAATTATAAAGACCTAGATTTACTCATCACCACACGCGGTGGTGAGCAACTCACGCTCGTGGGCTATAAGGACTATGCATCTGTTCAAGATAGATCAGTCTTCTCGAAGACAGAAATTGTGACCAAAGATGGTGTGAGATTTGATATTGCCGATATTGATCAATACATTCCACAACACAAGATTGAGCAAGGGCAATGGGTAATTTATGGTTCTGCACATGATGATCATATTGATGCAGGGCAAGGGCGACAAATCATCTATGGAAGTGCGGGAAATGATCAGTATGATTTAAATGTGGGTGATGGTCAGGATGAGTTAATTATTTTTGCCCAGATGTCGGATCAACCGACGCAGTTAAAAATAAATTTTGGAGATGCGGTTCATCCTGATCATGTTCGGTTTGAACATCGCTTGATGGAGCAGATGGATTGGCCAGTCCAGCAATCGAATGGTGAAACCGTTTATATCCCGTCTGATATGCAAGTGCTGAGAATGTATTATTCACAGATGGATTATATCGATTTGAAGATACAATCGTTCTCCAATGGCAATTCGTTGGCAGTATCCTTGCAAGATATACAGCTCACTTTTGATCAGGGTGCGTATATCACCAATTTATCGACTCTGTTGATTCAATCCGTACCCTTCATGATCAATGGTGGAGCTGGGGATGATCGATTAGTCAGTCTGCTAGACTTTCGATCAGGTCATCTCACTGAAGTGCTCGAAGGCGGTGCAGGTCAAGACACGCTCAATGGTGCAGGGGGCGCTGATCGTTATGTGTTTGCTACAGGGGATGGTCAAGATCGGATAGTGGGAGATTTTCAAGATTATACCCGCGACGGCAGTATCAATACCTTAGTGTTTAAAGATGTGATGAGTCTGGATCAACTCAACCTTGAGTTTAGCCGAATCTATGGTACTGAACTTGTGGGTGATCAATTGGTGTTTGATTTGACCATTTATTATTCGCCAACCGATCAGGTGTTGATTGAGCGGATGAGTCTGCAACAAAAAGACCAATTGATTGAGCTTGGAAATGGGCAGACCTATAGCTTTGAGCAAGTTTTTGCACAAGCCCAATTTGAGCATGTGATTACCGATCAAACCGATGTGGTGGCGAGTGATTATCGTGATGTGATTCAAGGCAGTCAGTCGGCAGATGTGGTACGGAGTCGAGCGGGTAATGATCATGTATATGGCGATCTAGGCGACGATACCCTTCATGGTGGTACAGGTCGTGATCGTTTGTATGGCGATGAAGGCGCAGATACCCTTAATGGTGGTGGTGGCAATGATGACTTAAGCGGTGGTGCCGGTGATGATCGTCTCACGGGTAGTCAAGGCCATGACCAACTGTATGGCGATACCGGTGATGATGTCTTGAGTGGGGGTATCGGCAACGACCAATTATTTGGCGGACAAGGCAGCGACCAATACTGGCTGCGGATGGGATTTGGTCAAGATGTGATCGTTGAGGATGCCGCAGATACCACCAGCATCGACAGTATTCGCTTGGGTGCGGGCATACAGCTCAACCAGTTGTGGTTTGAAGAAAGCGGCCAAGATCTGCTAATCCGTGTCCTCGGCGCTTCAGACCAAGTCCGTGTGCAGTCTTGGGCGACCCAAAATACCATTGAAGAGATGCACATCACAGGTGGGCAGGTGGTCGATCAGCAACAGATCCAACTGCTGATTGATGCGATGTCTCAAATGACCCCACCAAGCGCAGGCCAATGGACAGCCGATCAACAACAGCAGCTGTCGATGCTACTGAGCGCATAAATCCTGAAAAACACCTCACCTGAGACGTTGCAGGTGAGGTTTTTTGTTTATAATACTGATTCAAAACACCACATTAGGTTAAACATGAAAAAACAGTTTTGCATCATGGGTATGGTTTGTGGACTAGTGGGCTGTCAAAGCCATATTCGCCCATATGATGGTGCGATTGGGTATCAAGTGCAGTCACAGCAACCGATGCGTCTGGTCTTTGTTGATGAAGATCGTTTTAGCTGGTCAACGATGAGCCATCGTGCCCACAAAGCGTGTGCAGCCATCCTCAAGCAGCCCGTAGAACAGATAGGGATCAAGATTCAAGCGCAAGCCACCATCCAGCAAAACATCAATATCGTGAGTGCAATCCCTGTCCCTACCACCATCAGCCCAGCGAGCACATCAAGTGGTAATTCCACACTCAATGGTGGTGCACAGCGTTTGAGTATGCAGCAAACTGATTTGACCGCAGTGGATTCCGCGATCCGTCCGTTTAAACAACTGACCGTCGAGTGTCAGCCCAAATCTTAAACCAATCGCAATAAATCAGCTAAGCCAAACGGCCACTTCAGGGTGGCCTGCTCGGTGTGCAGCAGCGGAATTTTCGTCGCCAAAACCTGTTGTTGATCAAGGGGTAAATCCGCAATATCGACGCTTTGCCATGCAATCGGTCTGGCATCTTGCAATTGCAGCAAGAGTTGCTCGGCTTGCTCACACAAATGGCAGCCCAACGTGCCATACAAACGCCAAGGAATTGGATTGATCATGCAGACGGCTCCTTTAAATGGCGAGTATTCTCACCGCTGATCCCTCGTCAAACAAGAGCCACCGTAAATTTGTCGAAGATGTTAGAATGCCCCGTCTTTGTCACCTGTTGTGCTGCATGAAAGCTCTGATTCTGCGTGGACTCTTGATTCTGATTTCATTGTTTTTGGCAGTTCAGTTGTGGGTGTTTGGCGCTTTGGTGTGGTGGCAATTCCAACCCGTTGAGCGCAGCATGTTTATGCATCGTTATGAGTGGACAGGACAAACCCCCGCACTCAAACATCAATGGGTGGACAGCAACCAGATCAACAACTCACTCAAACGTGCTTTGGTTGCCGGTGAAGATGGCCGTTTTATGGATCATCATGGCTTTGACTGGACAGGCATTCAGGCAGCACTAGAGCGCAACCAGAAAAAAGGTCGTGTGGTGGCAGGTGGCTCGACCATCAGCCAGCAACTCTCCAAAAATTTATTTTTGTGGAATGAGCGGTCGTATATCCGTAAGGCACAAGAATTTATCATCACATGGATGATGGAACAGTTGTGGTCTAAAGACCGGATTTTGACCGTGTATCTCAACTCGATTGAGTTTGGCAAAGGCATTTATGGGGCTGAAGCTGCGGCACGCCATTATTATGGAAAATCGGCCAAAACATTGAGCGCCCAAGAATCGGCGCGTTTGGCTGGGCTGGTGCCCAATCCGGTCTATTACCAAGCACACCCCAGTGATCGACGCTACAAAAAACGGGTGCGCATGATTGCGCGGTATATGCGCTATTCGCGGATTCCAGTTGCAACGCCCTAACAGTGTGAGCGCGTAAAAGCTGGCATGATTGTCAACGAAACGTCATGCAGCGTTTGCATACTATATGACAATATTGTGACTGTGGTTTTTGAAGATGGATATCGACATGGTAGTGCCTGAGTACACCGCAACTGAGCGTTATATTAATCGTGAGTTATCACTGTTAGATTTTCATCAGCGGGTGCTTGAGCAAGCGGTTGATCCTTTGCATCCGTTGCTCGAACGGCTCAATTTTTTGCTGATTTTTTCCCGCAACATGGATGAGTTTTTTGAAATCCGTGTGGCCGGCTTGCTGCAAAAGCTGATGCTCAGTGATGAAAGCGGTACGCCCGATGGGATGCGTCCTTCCGATGTATTGGCGAAAATCAGTGAGCTTGCCCATGCGGCGATTGATCGACAGTATCGGATTCTCAATGAAGATGTGTTGCCTGCACTTGCCCAAGACAATATCCGTTTTTTAAAACGTGAAGAATTAAACGCCGAGCAAGCGGCATGGGTCAAACAGTACTTCCGTGAGCAAGTGCTGCCAGTCCTCACGCCGATTAGTCTCGATCCTGCGCATCCGTTTCCGCGTTTGGTCAATAAAAGCCTGAATTTTATTGTCACGCTTGAGGGCAAAGACGCGTTTGGCCGTAATATGAATTTGGCGATTGTGCCTGCGCCGCGTTCGTTGCCGCGGGTGGTACGTCTGCCGGATCATTTAACCGGCGGCTTTGAACACCATGTAATGCTCTCGGCGATCATCCATGAGCATGTCAGCGAGCTGTTTCCGGGCATGACGGCGACTGGTTGCCATCAGTTCCGTGTCACGCGGAATGCCGACCTTGAGCTAGATGAAGACGTCGATGATCTGGCCAAAGCCCTCAAGGGTGAGCTGAGTTCGCGCCGCTTTGGTCGTGCTGTGCGCCTAGAAGTGACCCACAATTGCCCTGATCATATTATTGATTATTTGCTTAATCGTTTTAATCTCAATCCGACCCAACTGTATCGGGTCAATGGTCCTGTCAATTTGGCACGCTTGTTGTCCAATTTTAACCGTCCACAGTTGCGTTATAAGCCGTTTGTCCCCGCCATTCCCACGATCTTGCAAAAAAGCGACAACATTTTTAATGCGATGAAAAAGCAAGATATTTTGCTGCATCATCCGTATGAGTCATTTGCACCAGTGATTGGGTTGTTGCGTGAAGCGGCGCGTGATCCACAGGTCTTGGCGATCAAGCAAACCTTGTATCGCAGTGGTGCGGATTCTGAAATCGTGCAGATTTTGGCCGAAGCTGCGCGAGATCGGAAGAGCGTCGTGTAGGGAAAGAGTGTCTTCGCCTGTGTAGATC
>CALFYA010000366.1 GCA_937952925.1 uncultured Moraxellaceae bacterium | reverse complement strand
CCGATGGTCGCACGCTGACCGACAACAATGTGCAAAATCTGGTCAACGCGATGGCGGGTCTGACGCCACCGCCACTAGGTCAAACCGAGCTGAGTGCGAGTCAGCATAGCCAGTTGGATGCGGTGATTGCTGCCAATTGGGTCTAAATGATGCAACCCAAATCATCGATCGATGGTTTGGGTTTTTTCTAAAGTTTTGTTTTTGATTGAATGATTGATCTAAACAAAAATATAGCAAGTTCCTTTAGACAAATTCGTTACGATCAATCCTTCTAAGATCTACAGGATACGCAAAATGGCCATCATCAATCTCACACAAGGCAACGATAACTTTTATGATGATTTCAATAGCAATCAAATCAATGGACGAGGCGGTGTAGACCTCATCTATGGTGGACTTGGCGATGATGTGATTGATTCAGGAGCGCAAACCACCTATCGCCAAACGATCAATACCACCGTATCTGGGGTCGTGACGACCACCACATCGACCATCAATCCGCTAGATCCGACTGGTGGTGACTATGTCGATGGTGGTGAGGGCAACGACACGCTGTATGGTGCAGACGGCCAAGATCAACTGTTTGGTGCAGACGGTGCAGACCGTTTGTATGGCGGTCGAGTCAGCACATTATGGCAAGGGCATCTGAGCACCCAACAAAATGCACAGCTGCTGGTCAGCGTTGATCAAACCTTTGTCATGATCGGCAGTGGGCAAGATCAACTGTATGGCGGCCGTGGTGACGATCTGATGGACGGTGGTGATGGTCACGATCTGTTACAAGGCGGTACAGGTGCAGACACCATCTATGGCGGTGATGGGTATGTTGATCTTCATTTAAAGTTGAGCAAGCCTGCTCAGCAAGCCTTGACCGATATTTATTATGGTCAAAGTAGTCCTGTATATATTTCTGGTGGCGACGATCAGTTGGCAGGGCAAGCGGGAGATGATGTTCTCGATGGGCGAGATGGCAATGATGTGATTGCCGGCGGCTCCGATCAGGATCGGCTATATGGCGGGCAAGGCCGAGTGGTGGCACTTGAGACGCGCTATTACGGGACGTCTGGCAATAGTCAAGTGGGCTATAACACCCGAGGTACACGACTGATTCGATCAACAGATGTGTATATCTCAGGCGGTCATGATCAGTTGTATGGGGGCGATGGTCATGATGAGCTCAATGGTCAAGATGGCGATGACCAATTGTACGGTGGTGCAGGACAAGATCGTTTGTACGGTGGAACAACCAGCCGTATCCAGCTCAACAAGATCGTCTATCGTTTCCAACATACCACCAGCAACTATAGCAAAGAGATTTACTCGCAATTGTCTACCTCGGCATTCATCGCAGATGGTAGCGACCAACTTTACGGTGGTGAAGGCGAAGATCAATTGTACGGGGGAGATGGACACGATCAGCTAGATGGCGGCAGCGAAGCCGATCAGTTGTTTGGAGGAGCAGGCAATGACCAATTAGATGGAGGGCTAGGTGGCGATAAGATGGCAGGCGGCAAGGGGGATGATGTGTATGTGATCGACGACCGCAACGATCGCATTTATGAAAAAGACAATGAAGGCAATGATCGAGCGGATGTATCGGTCAATTATTTAATTAATCAAAGTGTTGAGCGCGTGTATGTGACCGGAAATGCCAATATCGAGATTATCGGTAATGCGCAAGCCAATATCGTCTATGGGAATGCTGCACAGAATCTGCTGATCGGGAATGCAGGAGATGACCTGCTGTATGGCGGGCTAGGCAACGATCAGTTGTATGGTGGCTTGGGTGATGATCGACTTGATGGCGGGCTTGGAGTTGATCTGATGGTCGGCAGCTTTGGTAATGACACCTATATGGTGAATCAAGCCGATGACCAAGTGATTGAGCTAGATGGTCAAGGGATCGATACCATCCATACCACCTTTGATTATCAGTTGAGCGATTTTGTTGAAAATCTGCTGCTTGAAGGAGTGCAGGATCTACAGGGTCGGGGTAATGTTTTGAGTAATATCCTGTCTGGCAATCAAGGCCACAACATCCTGTTTGGCTATGAAAGTAATGATGTGCTGTACGGTGCTGACGGCAACGACCAGCTCGATGCTGGCACAGGATTTGATCGTCTGTTTGGAGGGGCTGGCGATGACATCCTCAAAGGCAGCCGTGATGATGGATTCTTAGGTGATATTTATAATGGCATTGATTATTTCGAAGGAGGTGCAGGCAATGATAGTTACTACATTTTTCATGATTTTGATCAAGTGATTGAGCTTGCCGATCAAGGTGTAGATACCGTATACACTGACACGGAAAATTACACGATGGGAGCTCATATTGAAAATGTCTATTTAACGTTTAATGGTCGAAATGTGACCGGTAACGAGGCAGATAATCGTATTTTCGCCAATCATCACAATAATATTCTGCGTGGCGGTGCAGGGTTTGATGTGCTCAGTGGTGGCCTAGGGGCGGATAGCTATTGGTTTGGCCGAGGCAGTGAGCGTGATGTGATTATCGAAAATGATCCAGATATTAGAGCTGATAAAGTTTTTTTTGATCATGGGGTGCGTCGAGAGGATTTGTGGTTTTCTCGGGCGGGTGATGATCTGAAGATTCAAATCATGGGAACTGCTGACGTGCTGCAAGTACGTGATTGGTTTGTAGGGCGGCAGCACCAGATTGAGCAGATTGCCATGTATCTGGAGGCCGGATCATACAACCCATTTAGGATTCTTTCTGCGGTTCATGTTGAACAGTTGGTGAATGCGATGGCTAGCCTGACCCCGATGGCGCAAGGGCAAACTGAGCTGAGCGCAGCACAAAAAACAGCACTGCAACCCCTGTGGAGTCAAATTTGGTCGTGAGTGTTGCTGCCCCCAGTCCAGCTGGGGGCAACATGGTTAGCGCCGTTCACCATCAAGGCTGAGCTTGCCGCCACCAAACAATACCAAGGCCAAGAATCCACCGGCCATCGCCAGATTTTTCATCAGCATGATCTGTTGCATCGGGTCAGC
>CALFYA010000365.1 GCA_937952925.1 uncultured Moraxellaceae bacterium | reverse complement strand
GCAAGCGGATATAACCCGTCCTGCTGGTCAATACCAAATCTGAAATCGGCATGCCGGCCAGCTGCGGATAATCCACTGACACCCACATCAACCCCAGCTCTCGAAAGGCGTGTTGCACTTCTTGGACATGCCAACTGATATGGCGAAACTCAATCGCCAGTTGTTCACCCGCAAACCATTTGACCAACTGTGCCAAATAGCGACGGTTTTCTGGTGTACGCGCAAATGAATAGGGAAACTGTGCCAAAAACGGTGCAAGCAATCCGGCTTCTCGAAACGGCTTGGGCGATAAGCGCATTCGCTGTGCCAGATCGGCCGTCGCAGTGCGCTGATGGGTAAAATCTTGATGCAGCTTGACTGCCATTTTGAGGCGTTGTGCGCTTTTGCTCAGCATCCCTGCAAAGGCTTTTTCACCCGCAATCGCATAAAAGCTGCTGTTAAGCTCAACCACATCAAACGCTTGTGCATAGTAATGCAAATCATCGGTCGGTTTGCGTGGGACAGGATACAACAGCCCTTCCCAGTCGCTGTTGCTAAAGCCCCCCGTCCCGAGATATACCCGCATTTAATACTGCCGATGCAACAAAAATTGGGTGATTGCCCGTAAGGGCGCGGCTTGCTCCCCCAACGGCTGCAATGCCGCTAAAGCCTGTTCGTGAAGCTGCTGTGCCAACTGCTGCGCTCCAGCCAAACCCAGCAAGGCGGGATAGGTTGATTTTTCGAGTTTTTCATCCGAACCGGCTGGCTTCCCCAACACTTCGGTACTTGCCGTCACATCCAAAATATCATCTTGCACCTGAAAGGCTAAACCGAGCGCTTGCCCAAATTGCTGCAAGCCCGCAAACGACGCATGATCGGTAGAGACACCTGCAGCAATCGCGCCCATTCCAATCGCAGCACCAATCAATGCACCAGTTTTATTCAGATGAATTTGGCGCAAATGAACCTCATCGACACGTTGATGCTCAGCGGCCAAATCCAACACCTGCCCCATCACCATCTGATTGGCACCTTTGGCCAATAAAGCAACTTGTTGGGCGGCTTGCACCATCGTTGTCATGTTTTGGTCATATTCTGGTGCAAACAGATCACTGGTCAGCACATCAAAGGCCATCGACTGCAACACATCTCCCGCGAGTAATGCGTTGGCCTCACCGTAAGCCACATGACAGGTGGGTTGACCGCGACGCAGTGCATCATCATCCATACAGGGCAAATCATCGTGCACCAAGGAATAACAATGGATCAACTCGACCGCCACAGCTGCCCGACGCGCCAAGGCATTTGGCGTTTGACCAGCACTAAGTGTTTGATAAGCAGCATAAACCAACGCTGGCCGAATGCGTTTCCCCCCCAGCAAAACAGCATGACGCACCGCGTCCCCCAGCGGACTCACCCACGTCAGGCGATCAATCGCTTGATTTAAGTCAGCATGAACTTGTAATTGCGCCGCTTGCACCGCAAGTTGAGGGTTTACATCAGCTTGAGACCTGAGTTCTGACACAATCATCTTCGTCTATTGATCAAGTTAGGGTATTGTCAGACATTCGTTGTCGAAAATGAAGCTTGTAACAAAAAATGTCTTTTGGCATGCTTTTTGTTACAGGAAAAAATACTCACGACCCACAAAGAGAGCGTTCCTTGATGAAACTCCATGTTCTGCCCCTCACGATCCTCACGATTCTCAGTGCGTCCATCAGCCATGCAGATGACGACATTTCTGCACTCTGGCTCAAAGGTAAGCCCACCGTTGATGCTCGCTTGCGCTATGAATTTGCCAACAACGATGGCACGCTCAAGCCCGCAGATGCCGTCACCCTACGCGTACGGCCGGGTTTTCAGACTGGCGTTTGGGCAGGTTTTAGCGGTCTGATTGAAGGTGAATACACCACTGAAATTGTGGACAACTACAACAGCACCCGCAACAACAACACCAAGCACATCCTCGTGGTTGACCCAGAGACGATGGAGCTAAACCAACTGTTGGTCAAATATGCGCCCAACGCACAATTTGATGCCACCGTTGGCCGTCAACGCATCAACCTCGACAATCAACGCTTTGTTGGTGGTGTGGCATTTCGTCAAAACGAACAAACCTATGACGGTATTAGCCTGAACTTCAAGCCTTACAAAGAACTAGGCTTCTATTACGCCTATATCAATCAGGTCAACACGATTTTTGGCAGTGAATCGGTCAAGCCCAAAACCAATGCCTTGGCGCAACCCGAAAATGTCGATACGTCTATTCATTTGGCACAAGTCAAGTATGCGCATAGCCCAGCCCTCAATGCGGTGCTGTATACCTATTTGATGGATATTGAAGCATGGGGTGCTGTCAAGCATGCTCAGTCAAATGCCACCTATGGCCTACGTCTGACTGGCAAACAAGATGCTGTGCGTTATGTTGCCGAGTATGCCAAACAAAAGGATCATGCAGATCAACCCCTCAACTACAGTGCTGACTACTACAACCTTGAGCTGGGCTATAGCCTACCTGCTAGCCTTGCCAAAGGTGAAGTGGCTCTGGGGTATGAAGTCTTGGGCAGCTACGACAACAAAAAAGGCTTTCAAACCCCGCTGGCGACCAAACACAAGTTTAATGGTTGGACAGATATGTTCCTCAACACCCCCAATGCAGGCTTAAAAGACCTGTATTTGAGCAGCTCGGTGAGTATGGGAGACAAATGCAAGTTGGGCTTAGAAGTCCACAGTTATGACAGTGACGAAAAAGGCAGCCACTATGGTGATGAATATGGCGTGTCCTTCTGGCATCAACTGCCCGTCAAAGGCTTGAGTGCATCCACCAAGTACTCCATGTATAAAGCTGATGAAGTCAACGTCTTTACCAAAGCCGCTGGTAATCGTGATACAGACAAGGTCTGGCTACAGGTTGATTATAAATATTGATTCACTCGCCTTGCTGGATCTAGCGAGCAAAAAAAAGCGCACCACACGGTGTAATGCCAGTCAGTTAAGAAAAAACACCGTAGTTCATTGGGCTGCGGTGTTTTA
>CALFYA010000364.1 GCA_937952925.1 uncultured Moraxellaceae bacterium | reverse complement strand
ACATCGACACCACCGCCAGCTCCGACCCAAAACAGGCCATATAGGCAATGTTCAAAATCGCAACTTGCTTAAATTGATACTGATATGGGGGGACAACGGCGTTTGCACCAAACAGATGCTGATTGACTTGCCAGATTTTGACGTACTGATACACCGCCAGTGCAGCAACCACCGCATAGGCGATATAAGTCTGGGTTTCAGTCAGCATTTTTAGGCCAACGGGTGATAAACGCCACGCCAACAGAATTAATGCCAAATACAGCGGGGCAGTAAATAAGCAATACAACACAAAATCTGATTTGGAGGTGACTTCCAATCCACCTGCTTTGGCAGGTTTAAAATAGGTTGAGCCTTCAGGCGTATCACGCACACCTTGATAAAAAAAGTAACTATAAACAATCGCCAGCACACCTGTGGTGGCAACGGCGTAACGCCAGCCATCATCCCCACCGACCGCATGGGCAATAAATGGCATCGACATGGCGGCAACGGCTGCGCCGAAGTTACCCCAACCACCATAAATGCCCTCGGCGACACCCACTTCTTTTGCTGGAAACCATTCTGAAATCAATCGAATACCGATCACAAAGCCTGCGCCGACAAAGCCGAGCAAAAAGCGCATGATTGCCAACCATTCAAAGGTCTGAGCGGCAGCAAACAGCAAACACATGAAGCCGCACACCAGCAGCAAAAAGCTATAGGATTTGCGTGGGCCAAATTTATCGACCAGCACACCAATTAATATCCGTGAGGGAATGGTGATCGCCACGTTGAGCATCAGTAAGGCTTTGACCTGTGCGTCGGTCAAATCAAAATATTCTTTTAAGGTGGGCATCAGCGAGGCGTGCGCAAACCAAATCAGAAAGGTAATAAAAAAGGCCAGCCACGTATAATGCAAAATGCGGATACGCGGTATGGAGAAATTAAACAATGGAAGACGATTCGCCATGAACAAGGCTCCATCCAAAATGAGGATGGCGTTCGGCTTAGCATGCGCTGTGCCAAGTGCCAAAACGTGCGCCAAAATCAGGCATTTTTTGTTTTTTTAAACAAATGATAAATATGAATATTTTATTTTTTGATGAGCCGTGCTGGATTAAACCTATTTTGTGCACTTTTTTGTGCATTTATTGAAATATGTTTTGTTTATCAATGGTTAATCTATTTTTGATAAAAATGAATGCGTGACAGGGCTGCGTGCACCAAATCAATCCACCTTGTTCCAAAAGGTGCATAAATGGCGATGCAAGGTGAGCCAAGACGGATCACAACAGTTTTTTTTGTAGAAAAAACAATCAAATTAAGTCGAGTGCGGGGATTTTTGCCACAAAAACAGAATTGGCACACTTCATGCTTTATACATCCTGAGCATGCCTTTGGGTGTGCACACAGTTTGAAGTCGTCAGTGCGAAGGTCGTGAGCTCGTACTGATTTGGACAACGGCGTCCACACTGTTCTAGCAGTGTGGGCGTTTTTTTTTGGGTAGAGCGTTGAAATGGCCACAATCCCTGTCGAGCAAGTCTGCAAGCCGCGTTTGGTCGTGGTGGGTAACGGTATGGCTGCCATGCGTACCGTCGAGGAGTTGCTGGCCTTAGAGCCGGATTACTACCAGATTACCGTGGTGGGCAAAGAGCCATACGGCAATTACAACCGGATTATGCTCTCTCCAGTGTTGGCGGGTGAAAAAACCTTCGCACAAATCATGCTGCATACACCGGAGTGGTACGCCGAGCATGGCATCAGCTTGAAGTCTGGTGTGGTGGTGCAATCGGTACATCGGGGTCGCCGCGAAGTGTATCTCGATAATGGTGAGGTGCTCGGCTATGAGCGTCTGCTGATCGCCACCGGCTCCAATCCTTTTATGATCCCATTCCCCAATCATCAACATCCGTCGGTGGTGTCGTTCCGCGACATTCTAGATGTCGAGAAGATGGTGGCTGCGGCGAGCACCTGCAAACGCGTGATTGTGATTGGTGGTGGCTTGCTTGGCTTAGAAGCGGCCAATGGCCTGAATAAACGTGGCGTGGCGGTCACCGTGGTGCATGACATGGGCTATTTGCTCAACCGCCAGCTCGACCAAGAAGCTGCTGATTTACTACAAGCCTTCCTTGAGGCACAAGGCATCGACTTTGTGATGAATGCCAAAACCGACCGCATCGATGTCGATGCCAACGGCGTGTTGACCGGTTTGTGCTTTAAAGATGGCAGCCGTGTCGATGGTGAGATGGTGGTGATGGCGGTCGGTGTACGCCCCAATGTACAACTCGCCAAAGAGATGGGCTTAAACGTCGATAAAGCCATCTTGGTCAATGACACGCTACAAACCTCTGATCCACGGGTATATGCGGTGGGCGAGTGTGTGCAACATCGTGGCGCGTTGTTTGGTTTGGTTGCACCTTTATTTGATCAAGCCAAAGTGGCGGCAAGTCATCTCGCCATGCACGGGGTGCGTCGCTATATCCAAAAAGCCACGGCGACTACCCTCAAAGTGACTGGCGTCAATTTGTACTCTGCCGGTGATTTTAGCGGTGAAGGTTGTGAAACCGCCGTACTACGCGATGCCCAGCAAGCGGTCTACAAACGACTATTTTTTAAAGAAAACAAACTGGTCGGCGCTGTGCTGTATGGCGACATCCAAGATGGTGTGGCGTATTTCGATTTGATTCAAAAGGGCGTGTGTGTCAAGGCACAGCGCGACAGCCTGATGTTTGGTGTGTCGGGGAGTGCAGCACAATGACATTTAGATCTGATCAATTGGTGCATCAAGGTGTGGTCAAAACCACCTGTGCATATTGTGGCGTCGGTTGTGGCGTGCTTGCAGAAGTGGACACCAGCAAACCCACAGATGAGCAAGCCCTCATCATCAAAGGTGATCCTGAGCATCCCGCCAATTTTGGTCGCTTGTGTGTCAAAGGCTCGGCACTGGGTGAAACCGTGCGCCCCGAAGGTCGCTTGTTGCATCCAATGATTGGTGGCGTGCGTACCGATTGGCAGCATGCCACCACTTATATTGCCAAGCAGCTTCAGTCCATTATTGCTGAGCATGGTGCCGATGCGGTGGCGTTTTATGTGTCGGGGCAGTTGCTGACCGAAGACTATTATGTGGTCAATAAACTCGCCAAAGGCTTTATTGGCACAGGCAATGTGGATACCAACTCGCGGCTGTGTATGTCGTCGGCGGTAGCCGGTCACAAACGCGCCTTTGGCACCGATACCGTGCCCAATAGCTATAGTGACTTTGAACAATCCGACTTGATCATCTTGGTCGGTTCGAATGCCGCATGGTGTCATCCGATTTTATTTCAACGCATCAAAGCTGCCAAAGCCGCCAATCCCCACATGAAAGTGGTGGTGGTTGATCCACGCGCCACCGCGACCAACGAAATCGCTGATCTGCATGTGCCGCTCAAAGGTGGCACTGATGTGTTGCTGTTTAACTATTTACTCACCCAATTGGCCGACGCGCATGCGTTTGATCATGACTATATTGGCCAGTACACCGATGGCGTCGACGACGCACTACACAGTGCACGTCTAGATGTCGCACTCGGTGATGTGGCAACCCGATTGGGGGTGCCTCACGACACCCTCAATACCCTTGCGGCGTGGCTGATTGACACGCCCAAAACCATGACCCTGTTTAGTATGGGGGTCAATCAAAGCGGTCAAGGCACCGACAAAGTCAACGCCATCATCAATCTGCACTTGGCGACGGGTCGGATTGGCAAAGTGGGCAGTGGGCCTTTTTCGCTGACCGGTCAACCCAATGCGATGGGGGGGCGTGAAGTCGGGGGCTTGGCGAATATGTTGGCGGCTCACCTTGAGATCCAAGAGCCGAGCCATCGGGCGTTGGTACAAGACTTTTGGCAATCGCCCCGCATCATCGAACAAGGCGGCCTCAAAGCTGTGGATTTGTTTGATGCCATCGCAGTGGGCAAAGTCAAAGCCGTGTGGATCATGGCGACCAACCCAATTGTGTCGATGCCCAATGCCGATGAGGTGCGCGCCGCACTGGCTGCCTGCCCCTTGGTGATTGTGTCTGAGGTGATGGCGGATACCGACTGCACCCGTGTAGCCGATGTGTTACTGCCGGCGATGGGCTGGTCTGAAAAAGACGGCACCGTGACCAACTCCGAGCGGCGCATCTCGCGTCAGCGTGCGGTCTTGCCTGCCGCAGGCGAGGCGCGTCCCGATTGGTGGGCGCTCTCTGATGTGGCACGCAAAATGGGCTTTGCTGGTTTTGAGTATCAGCATCCGTATGAGGTGTTTATTGAGCATGCACGCCTGTCGGGTTATCAGGCCGATACCGTGCGCCGTGATTTTGACATCTCCGGTCTTGCTGATTTGTCTTTTGAAGAATTTCAACAGTTTGCACCTGTGCAATGGCCTGTCCCCAAAGGTCAGCGTGACGGCCAAGCACGCTTCTTTGCACAAGGTGCATTTTATACGCCCAACCAACGGGCGCGGATCGTGGCGGTGTCACATCAGCCGACCGGCTACTCGACCTCAGATGAGTATCCGTATGTGCTCAATACCGGTCGGATTCGTGATCAATGGCACACCATGAGCCGTACCGGCCTTGCTGCCCGTTTGACTCGTCATATCAGTGAGCCATTTGCCGAGCTGCATCCCACCGATGCCGCCGTGCTCGATGTGGTCGACGGGGATGTATTGAGTTTGCGCAGTGCATGGGGGCAAGCCACCGCACGCGTGTTGATCAACGATGGTCAACAACGGGGCATGGTGTTTATGCCGATCCATTGGAATGGCGTCAACAGTCAACACAGCCGTGTCGGTGGTCTGGTCAATCCGGTGGTCGATCCGTATTCAGGCCAGCCCGAACTCAAATTTACCCCTGTCCATCTGTCCAAAGCGGTGTTGCCAATTCATGGCTTTTGGCTCACCACTCAGGCACAGCCGCTAATGGAGCTGGACTATGCGGTGCAAGTGCGGCTATCGACAGGTTTTCGTCAAGAATTTGCCGGTTCGCTTGAGCTGATGGCATGGGTCGATCAGCTCAAGGCCAGCCATGCGGCAGATGTTGAGTGTATTGAATATTTTGATCTGTCGCGCAGTGTCGCCCGTTTGGCATGGATTGCGCATGGTCGTCTGGTGGCCGTAGCAATGACTGGACAGCCAAACACCATTCCCCCGCGTGCGTGGCTCGACAGTCTGCTCGGCCATCCCATCGACAGTGCGACGCGTCGCAGTGTGCTATCGGGTGTGGCGGCTGACCCTGCTGCTGATGTCGGTGCGATTATCTGCTCGTGTTTTGCGGTCGGCAAAAACACCATCTGCCGCGCCATCCAAGATCAAGCACTGACCACCGTTGCGATGGTGGGGCAGTGCCTCAAAGCCGGAACCAACTGTGGTTCTTGTCAAAGTGAAATCGCCAAGCTCATTGAGCAAACCTGTGCCAGCAGTTCTGCCGGCACTGAGCCTTCTATTACCAGCACCACCCCAGACACACATCGTCTGGGCGCAACTCTCGGAGAATAAACATGCGTATCGTCGTTATTGGTCATGGCATGGTTGGCCACCGGTTTGTCGAAGTGCTGGCGCGTGATGCGGCAGCATTGCATCTGAATACCCCACTGGATGTCACAGTATTGGCGGAAGAAAACCGCCCTGCCTATGATCGCGTGCAGTTGTCAGCTTATTTTTCGGGCAAAACCGCCGAAGATCTGTCATTGGTCGATCCCAATTTCTTTAGTGAAAGTGGCTTTAAGCTGCACTTGGGACAAGCAGCGGCCAGCATTGATCGTGCGGCGAAGATCGTCACCACCAAAGGCGGCGAGCAAATTCCCTACGATAAATTGGTATTGGCAACTGGCTCGTATCCCTTTGTGCCACCGGTCAAAGGCAATGACCGCGAAGAGTGCTTGGTGTATCGCACCATCGAAGATCTCGAAGCCATGAAAACCTCCGCCACCCGCAGCAAAATTGGCGTCGTGGTTGGTGGTGGCTTGCTTGGCCTAGAAGCGGCCAAAGCGCTGCGTGATTTGGGGCTACAAACCCATGTGGTCGAATTCGCCCCGCGCTTGATGGCGGTGCAAATCGACGATGGCGCAGGCAAATTGCTGCGCAGCAAAATCGAAGCACTTGGTGTGGGCGTGCATTTGGGTAAAAACACCACCGAGATTGTCGATGGCGAAACCTGCCGTCATCGCATGAACTTTGCCGATGGCTCACACCTTGAAACCGACATGATTTTGTTCTCAGCCGGTATTCGCCCACGTGACGAACTGGCACGTAGCAGCGGCCTGTCTGTGGGTGCGCGTGGTGGCATCGAGATCGACAACGACTGCCGCACCTCCGATGCCGACGTGTACGCGATTGGTGAATGTGCCTTGTGGGGCGGTCGCATTTACGGCTTGGTGGCACCGGGTTATCAAATGGCAGAAACCGCCGCACATGCGATTGTTGCCAGCGAAAAGAAAAAAGAATTTGCGGGTGCGGACATGTCCACCAAGCTCAAATTGCTCGGTGTGGATGTGGCCTCGATTGGCGATGCCCATGCCGCCACCGCCGGTGCACGCAGCTACACCTATGTGGATGAACCCAACGAAATCTACAAAAAACTGGTGGTGTCTGCCGACGGCAAAAAACTGCTCGGTGCGGTGCTGATCGGTGATACCGACGCTTACGGCGGCTTGCTGCAACTGATGCTCAACAACATGGACTTGCCCGACAATGCGCAAGCCCTGATTTTGCCGAGCTTCGATGGTGCGGCTGCGCCTGCGCTCGGTGCAGATGCCCTGCCGATGTCGGCGCAAATTTGCTCGTGTAACAACGTCAGCAAAGGCGACATTTGTGAGGCAGTGGCGGCAGGTAACCTTGACTTTGACAGCATCAAATCCTGCACCAAAGCAGCAAGCTCGTGTGGTGGCTGCGCGGCGTTGGTCAAGCAAGTGGTCAATGCCGAACTGGAAAAAATGGGCGTGGAGGTGAAAAAAGACCTGTGCGAACACTTTGCCTACTCGCGCCAAGAGCTGTATCACCTGTGCCAAATTGGGGAGATCAAAAGCTTCGACGACCTGCTGGCCAAACATGGCAACGGCCAACACGATGGCTGTGACATTTGTAAACCGGCGGCCGCGAGCATCTTGGCCTCCTTGTGGAACGAGCATGTGCTGAAAAAGCCCTTGGCACGTCTGCAAGACACCAACGACTACTTTATGGCCAACCTGCAAAAAGACGGCACTTACTCCGTCGTCCCACGCATGGCGGGTGGTGAAGTCACCCCCGACGGCCTGATTGCCTGTGGTCAAATTGCCAAACAGTATGGCCTGTATACCAAACTGACTGGCGGACAGCGAGTGGATTTGTTTGGTGCACGCAAAGAAGACCTACCAGCAATCTGGCAAGCCCTGATTGAAGCGGGTTTTGAAACCGGTCACGCCTATGGCAAATCGCTGCGCACGGTCAAATCCTGTGTGGGCTCGACATGGTGTCGTTATGGCATGCTCGATTCGGTTGGCATGGCGATTGTGCTGGAAAACCGCTACAAGGGCTTGCGCGCACCGCACAAAATCAAAATGGCAGTATCGGGCTGCACCCGTGAATGTGCTGAAGCCCAAGGCAAAGACATTGGTGTGATTGCCACCGAAAAAGGCTGGAACTTGTATGTGTGTGGCAACGGCGGTATGAAACCGCGTCATGCTGAATTGTTTGCCAGCGACCTCGACGACGCCACCTTGATCAAATACATCGACCGCGTGCTGATGTTTTACGTCAAAACCGCCGACCGCCTACAACGGACTAGTGTGTGGCGCGACAACATGGAAGGTGGCTTGGACTACCTCAAAGACGTGGTGATCAACGACAGCCTTGGCTTGTGCGCCGAATTTGAAGCGCAAATGCAATATGTGGCCGACACCTATCAATGCGAGTGGAAAACCGCCATCAACGATCCTGAAACCTTGAAGCGCTTTAAGCCGTTTATCAACAGTGATCAAGCCGATGACAACGTGCAGTTTGTCGAAGTGCGCGGTCAAATCCGTCCGGCCACACCGGAAGAAAAAGCCGGTCGGATTAATGTCGTAGAAATGGCGTAGCACACCCTCATCCCAGCCCTCTCCCCATTGGGGGGAGGTGAGATATTCACTGAATGTAGAGGAACAACATGATGTATCAAAAAATCTGCACGCTCCATGACTTGCTGCCTGAGTTGGGTGTACCGGCATTGGTCAACGGCGAACAAGTGGCGATTTTTCGTCTTAAAGATGATCGGGTGTTTGCAGTCTCCAACTACGACCCCTTTAGCCAAGCCAACATCATCTCACGCGGCTTGACCGGCAACCTCAAAGGCTTTGATGTGGTGGCTTCGCCGATGTACAAGCAACATTTTGTGCTTGAAACCGGCGCATGCTTGGAAGACGAGCAAGTGACCCTCAAGACCTATGCGGTCAAAATCGACGGCGATGATGTGTTGATTGCGGCCTAAGTGTTGCGCTTAGGCGGATTGATCGTGAAATGACGCGTCTTTAAACGAAAGCGTCATGGTGGTACCCAGTGCAGGGGTAGACTCCACGATGAGCTGCCCCTGATGTTTACGCATATATTGCTGACACAACAATAAGCCCAAACCACGCTGCGAATGCTGATGCCATTCGGTATCGACACGGAATAAACGCTGGACTTTATCTGCCGACATACCAGTGCCAGTATCGGCCACACAAATCAACACCCGATCATCTTGCATCAAGGCACGAATCATCACCTGACCACCAGCTGGAGTATGTTGAATCGCATTACTCAGCAAATGTTGCAACAGCGCATACATCATATCGACATCCGCCGAGATGCGCAGTCCCTGATGCACATCTTGCTTAAGATCAATCCCTTTTGAGCGGGCGACGGCAGCAAACATTTGACAAATCGGCGTAATCAGTCGATCAATACTGATCAGTGTCGGGTGAAAGGGCAGCGTATTGGTTTCGAGCATCGCCCATTGCAGCAAGTTATCGACCGAACGAAAAGTCTGCCGTGCAGTTTGGTGTAAACGACTGAGCAAATGATGACGTTCGGTGGCCGATAAAGTCTCAAAGTCCACATTGAGTTGATCGGTATAGGTCAGTAGTTGTGAAAATGGAATGCGTAGATCACGCGCCACCAATGAAAAGAACTGTTCTTTTTCGGCATTCATCTGGATCAGACGCTGGGTTGCCGTGTGCAGTTGATGCATTTGTCGCCGTGCATCGAGCTGTTGCATCACTTGTTTACCGAGTACCCGCAAGGTTTGTTGTTCAAGTTTGCTTAGTTGTCGAGGTTGATGATCAATGACACACAAGGTGCCAAGCGCATGGCCTTTGGCCGTCACCAAGGGCATCCCTGCATAAAATCGAATATAAGGCTCACCGGTCACCAGCGGATTGTCGGCAAAATCGGGATTGGCATGCGTATCTTCAATAATCAGCAAATCAGGCTGATGCAGCGCATGAGCGCAAAATGCCAAATCACGCGGCGTTTCATCGACGGTCAAACCCACTTTGGATTTAAACCATTGGCGATGTTGATCGACCAGACTGATCAGTACAATCGGGACATCCAGCTGTGCCGCCAGCAATTGGGTGATGTCATCAAAACCAGTTTCGGCAGGAGTGTCCAAAATATCGTAGCTACGTAGTTCGTCTAAACGTTGTTGCTCATCGATACAGGGAGGGGCAATGCGCATAGCCAAGCGTCCCAACATCTTATGAAGATGTGAGCATTATCACAAAAAAAGGCCAAAGCCGCCCAACAACTGATCCTGCATGTGCGACCAGTTGTCGTTTTATACACCATCATGCAGCGGTTTTGAATCAACGCTCACCGGGTTCACGTCGCCATCGACCAGGTGTTTTGCCCGTCCAACGCCGAAAAGCACGGTTAAAATTGGCCACATCGGAGTAACCCAAACGCTCCGAGATCCGCTCCAAGCTCAGATCGGTACGCGACAGTAAACCGACCGCTTGCCGATGAC
>CALFYA010000363.1 GCA_937952925.1 uncultured Moraxellaceae bacterium | reverse complement strand
CAGCATTGCCGTCATCCCTACAGCCAATTGTTTTTGCAACATCTGCAAAGCAGCAAAAAATATTATATTAAAAATCAAAAGCTTCATCTTGTGGGCAAAGACCGTAAAGTACATTTGGTGTTTGAAGCGCGTGAAGGCCAACCGCAAGCTCCATTGCAATCACTGACTCAAGAGCAAAAAGACGCCGCCACTCCCAATGGTTTGTTTTATGTGATGCGTTAACGCGATCCTGTGAGGCCGCGATCAGGCTTCATAGAATTTGAGGGTGCAGTTGGCGTTTCAGTCATGGCTGCGACATAGACGATTTTTTAGGCGATACAAGGCGCAGCTTGTGTGGCTTCGTTGTTCTCAGCGAGCAGGATGCAACGCAGCTCACGCATGAAATGCCAACAGACCCTAGTACACAACCCTAGCAAATGCTGGCATCATCCGCACAGCATCCGAATGACCGCATGCAAAACGACAACCATACAAGGGGATGGAGATGCTGTATCGTTGTGGACTACTCACCCTGCTCATCTCGTTAAGTGGCTGTCAACACTCACCCACACAACCCACCTCGCTCACCAATACCCATTGGCAACTGCGTCAGATCGACGGCCAGCCGATTACCCTCCCCACCGATCAACCTGCGCCATTTTTATGGTTGCTCGCCGACGATTATGTGTTGAATGGTGCCGGTGGGTGCAATCGTTTGGGTGGGGTCTATCAACTCAAACGGCACCAACTTAGCTTTCGTTTGTTTGCCATCAAAAAAGCGTGTCTGACTGACTTTGGTCAAGAGCAACAGGTGATGCAACGTCTTGAAGACACCACCTCCTATCGCATTGACGGGACACGGTTGCAACTGCGTGGCAAAGACCACAACACCCACTTGCTGTTTGAGGCCAAACCCATCGTCACACCATCGGTATTTACATGGTCACACCAAGCGCCTACACCAGATGAACGCTTGGGAGATAGGCAGCCCCGTACAAATATGGCAGATTAGTTCAGTCATCTTTGGTCATCACCTCCATGAAACAGTTGACCCTCTTGAGTATGAGTGCGGCGCTCTTATTGAGTGCCTGCCAAACACCGCAGACCACCACTCCGGCGCCTGCCACACTTCCTGCGGGCAGTGCCTATATTCAGCATTTACCGCTCTTGCATACCCGTTGGATCCTCAGTCAGATCGACCAAACCGCTGTGGTTGTGGATCAGCCCGAACATCAACCATTTATTCAATTGAGTGTTGATCAGCACAGCAATCGGCTGATGGGCATGGGCGGCTGTAACCGATTAATGGGGAGTTACCAACTCAATGGCACACAGCTGCAGCTCGCGGTGGTCAGTACCAAGCGGTATTGTGCTGAGCTTCATCGTATCGAAAGCACCTTACTCTCTGGACTTGCCCGTACTGCAAGCTACCATATTGATCAACGTACACTCACCCTCAAAGACCACCAAGGCACCCCCTTGATGCAATTTCAAGCGATTGATTAGTAGGAGAAAAATCATGAGTACGGCACGAGCCATCGTTGGTGGTGGATGTTTTTGGTGTACCGAGGCGGTATTTCGTCGGATTCGAGGCGTGATACATGTCACTAGTGGTTATGCCGGTGGGCGTCGCCCCAACCCCACCTATGAATACATTTGTACGGGTGTCAGCGGCCACGCCGAAGTGATTGCGATTGACTTTGATCCAACCATCTTGCCTTTTGTTGATTTATTACACCTGTTTTTTGCCACCCACGACCCTACCACGCTCAATCGTCAGGGCAATGATATCGGTACACAATACCGCTCGGTGATTTTTTATCTCAATGACGAGCAACAACAGCAAGCACAGCAGGTGATGGACTCACTTCAGCAACAAGGGATTCCAATTGTGACCGAACTGAGTCCTGCTCCGGAGTTTTATCCTGCTGAACCCTATCATCAAGACTTTTTCAATAAAAACCCCTCTCAAGGGTATTGTAATGCGGTGATTCCACCCAAATTAGCCAAGCTTCAACATTATTTTGTAGATTATTTAAAATAACACCCCGCCGCAACAACCTGCACGATGGCAGGTTGTTGCACTGAATATTTATTCATCTCTTAGGCTGCAATCAAAAGTCTGTGGCTCTTGCTGACAACGAATCCGCTTGAGCAAACTGGCCATTTTGGCATCATAAGTGCCGTCACGCACAAAGTTCAGTCGCATTTCCCGCATCAGGCGCTGATAACCCAATTGATCAGCCTGAGGAATATCGACCCAACGTTTGGCTGGTATAGCCGTTTCTGTCCGCTCAATCATTTTCATCACACGCGGCAGCTGACTGAGCATCCATTCACGTCCCTGCATGCCATAGTTTGCAGGGAATTTATCTTGTTGAATAATCACGGCTTGACTGAGCAGCACCAATGGAAAACGTGCAATCGCGCCTTTTTCTCCCAAGCCTTTTTCAAGCTCTAATGGTTGGTAGGCCATCGCAGGAGATGGAATCACGTCCATTTTGCCTTGGTTAAATAGGCTGTTAAATTTACTGATACTCAGCGGCACTGCTTTGGCACCAATTCGATTAATCAAACGTGCTTGCAACGGATCCGTTTCGAGTACGCCAATACTACGCCCCATCAAATTAGCAAGCGACGAGATATGCTGCCGCTCACGACCAAACATATAAACCAATCCCATCGGGACAGCACCGGCAACCTCATAACCCCCTTCGGATAAAAATGCAGATAATTTGGGGTGAGTTAATAAATGATAAGCCGACCGTGCCACTTTATAATTGGGGACAGCACCCACGGCATTTAATGTGCCCACAAACCGATTAAACTGACGAGCACTAATATCAGTAATCGCCATCGCATCGCATTCTTTGGCTTTAAATGCTTTAATCACGTCTTGTTCTTCTTTGTAGGCTTTGAGCTGTAGCTCAACGCCCCAACCACGACTCGCCAAGGCAAAGTCTTGCATCAGTGCATAAGCATCACCCGCTGTGCCTGAAAAATCAAAGACACAGAAGCTCTGAGCGTGGGTCGCTCCAGCGGCTAATAGTCCGGTAGTGATGACAACTGTTTGCAAAAACTGTCGTTGCTTCACCTCAGCACACCTCATCCATAAGCGAGTGACGATTCTTCGTCAAGTTGAGCACGAAAACCAGATTTTAAACGATAAAAGCGTAAAACAATTCGACATTCGTCGATTTTTTAAACATTTTGACTTCATTTAACCTAGATTTTGATTTTGAATCGACCTATAAAAACATGTACTTTAAATACGTCTAATGATTGACCATAACCCATCAGACCAGCTGATGATCTGAGCGATTTCGCCATTATTGAATGGCAGGTTGTCGATTAGCATCGATAAGGTCATCGGTGATTGGACATACAGCATGTCACGGATCCCTATACTCCCTGTCGATGTCCCCCAGCGTGGTGGCCGTTGTTCACGGTTAGGATTTTATGGCGCACTTCGACTATCGGGGTGGACGATTTGTGGCGAGATTCCCAATGTCCCCAAAGCAATTGTGATTGGTGCGCCACATACCTCCAACTATGATGCATGGCTGGCACTAGCCACGGCCTTTGGTCTGGGTCTAGATCTAAAAGTGTTTGCCAAACATACCATTTATCGCCCACCGTTTCGGCATCTGCTGTCGTGGCTCGGCGTGATTCCGGTGGATCGGCGTGATGCGCATGGACTCACCCAAAGCACGATTGATGCATTTGCACAGCATCGGCAGCTGTGGGTCGGCATTGCCCCCGAAGGCACTCGCACCCAAGCACCAACGTGGAAAAGCGGCTTTTATCGGATTGCCCAAGCGGCAGGTGTGCCGATTGTGTTGGTTGGACTGGATTATGGCCGCAAGCAAATCCGTTTTTTGGCAACGCTCACCCCGTCAGGAGATTACGAGCACGATTTGGCCTTGATTCAATCGTATTACTACGGACTCCAACCCGCTCATCCTGAGCGCTTATCGGCTCCATTACGTGAGTAGTCTTACTGAGCTTCACCTGTTTTTCATGATTTTTCCGCAATCAATAACGATGCAACGCTCTAAAATGGCGATTCTCTGATCAGTTTGAGATGCGATTGATGCGACTGTCTCGTCGTTTGTGTATTGCTGCGGTGCTATCGGTCGGGTTGGTCGGTTGTCAAACCCCAACGCCTGTGGTGACACCCCCCATCACCAAGCCCATCCCTCGCGAACCGGTGATTGCATTTGCTTTAGGCGGTG
>CALFYA010000362.1 GCA_937952925.1 uncultured Moraxellaceae bacterium | reverse complement strand
AAGGCAGTGCTCACCCCTTCCAACCCCACGACACCCGTAATCAACGGGGCGCAATTGACCTGCCCTTCAGCAATCATATGCAAGGTATCGCGGAACTCCAGCGGGGTATAACCAATCACATATTGGATTTCAAGCTCTTTATTAATCGCGAGTGCCGGTTCGATTTTATCGCTTTGCATACACACCCCAACGCCCACAATCCGTGAGAATAACGGTGCACCTTCCAAAATCTGTTGCATCACCCCCGGTACGCCGACACATTCAAAAATTACCGGACGTTTGGGCAATGCACCGAGTTTGTCCACCACTCGCCATGCATGCCACCATGGCAGTGGCACCGATTGAATTTTGCCAAAAATATCCATACCCAGATTGATCGCATCGGACACGTTGCCCAACAGACCAAACTCTTTCCAGCTGGCAAACGGCGAATCTTGCTTGGGATCAACCACCACATCCGCACCACATTGAGTGGCGAGCGCCCGACGATTGGGCGAAAAATCGCTGGCAACGACGGTTTTGACCCCTGCCGCTTTGAGCATCAAAATAATGCCCAAACCTACAGGCCCACAGCCAATCACAATCGCAGGTTCACCACTTTTGATCCGGCTACGACGCACCGCATGTAGTGCCACCGCCATTGGCTCAGTCAGTGCTGCACGATCGGCATCTAGACCGTTGGGCACTTCAAACATCAGGCTCGATTGCACCAGCACTTGCTCGGCATAGCCACCCGCTGCATTGGGGGATAATCCGGTTGGTTGATAGCCCAAGTTGCCCACATTGAGCAGCGGCATGGCACATACCAAGGTATCGGTTTTGAATTTACGGCGGGTTTTGATGCCATAATCAAGCACTTTGCCACAAAACTCATGCCCCATCACAAACGGCTGATGTGACTGCGCCACGCCACTAAAACCGACACGCGAGGCTAAGTTGTGCATGTGATCGCAGTGGTGTTGCATGTGCAAGTCCGAACCACAAATCCCACAGCGTACCACTTCAAGCAGCACTTGCCCTTTGCTCGGTTCGAGTTTGAGGTGCTCATCGACGCGCAGCTGCGCGTTTTGACAAATGACAGATTTCATTGGGAGTCTTCCAAGGGATGTGGTTGTGGATATTGCTACGACTTGCAGCAACCTGTTGGGGTAAATGGTTTTGATAGTGGCATAGATAGACCTGACAAATCGACGACGATCAGCCGGATTTTCCAGACATTTTTGGGGACGTATGAGGGAATGGTGCTGTTCAAGCAGCAACAACAGCGTCTTAAAACCACGAAAAAACACTGGCTTAAGAACAAAAAATCACAGCGAATGCTGTGATTTTGTCTAGCGATGCTAGGAATATGGGGTGGCTAATGGGACTCGAACCCACGACAACCGGAATCACAATCCGGGGCTCTACCAACTGAGCTATAGCCACCATAAAGGCTGATGTTGACGGCACTGTGGCGCGCCTGGCAGGACTCGAACCCGCGACCATCCGCTTAGAAGGCGGATGCTCTATCCAGCTGAGCTACAGGCGCACAGCGAGGTACGACACTGCCAACGATGGTCGGTGTGGAGGGATTCGAACCCCCGACCCTCTGCTCCCAAAGCAGATGCGCTACCAAGCTGCGCTACACACCGTCACTTTCGTAACATTCGCCGATACTGCGATCAGCGAGGGCTGCATCATAGCAGAACTCGACTATTCGTCAACACTTGAGCGGTGTTTTTTTCAAAAAACCGCATCAAGTGTTGTTTTTTCACACAAAAACCCTGTTAACGCTTGAGCGAGGCGGTAAATGCCAGCATGCGATCAAGTGGCAATTTGGCACGTGCAGCCAGCGCGGGATCGACATGGATTTCTTGATCACCAGTTTTGAGCACATGCAAAATGTTCTCAAGGCCATTCATCGCCATCCACGGGCAGTGCGCACAGGAACGACAGGTTGCCCCTTCACCAGCGGTGGGTGCTTCAACCAAGATCTTGTTTGGCGCAGCTTGCTGCATTTTATAAAAAATCCCTCGATCAGTCGCGACGATCATGCGCTCATGTGGCAAATTTTGCGCCGCTTTGATCAATTGGCTGGTGCTACCGACCGCATCGGCCAGCTCAATCACCGACTCAGGGGATTCAGGATGCACCAACACGGCGGCATCGGGATACAAGGCTTTCATCTGCAAAATGCCACGCGCACGAAACTCCTCATGCACGATACATGAGCCATCCCACAGCAGCATGTCTGCGCCGGTTTTCTTTTGGATATAACGCCCCAAATGCTGATCAGGCGCCCAAATGATCTTTTCACCCAAGCTATCAAGATGCTCAATAATCTCAACCGCACAGCTTGATGTGACCACCCAATCGGCACGCGCTTTGACCGCCGCCGAAGTATTGGCATAGACCACCACGATATGGTCGGGATGGGCGTCACAGAAGGCAGAAAACTGCTCGATGGGGCAACCGAGATCAAGCGAGCACTCGGCCTCCAGCGTC
>CALFYA010000361.1 GCA_937952925.1 uncultured Moraxellaceae bacterium | reverse complement strand
CCAGCCTCAACGCGATCTTAGCGTACGATTTTTTCCGTTTTCTGAGACGACCCCATGTTGCTCCAATTGAGTTGTCCATACAACACGCCGAACATGCAGGCTATTTGCTAGATGCCTATCGCAAAGCAAACGGCAGCCTTTATTGGGCAGGTTATGAGGTGGTGCTGTCCGAACCCGCCAGACAACAGTTGGATCAACTCAAACACGAAATAGACCGCCTAAACGAAGCCACACAAGCGGCTCAAGTCGCAGCGGTACTTGACCTATCCAACTACAGTGATCGCGTGGTGGGGATTGGCGAGGCACAAGTGTTACATTCGGAGTTTATCCAACGCGATAGTGGTCAGTCGGGCTGGTTACCTGAACATATCCTTGACGCCATGTTTGAGCAGATCTATCCCAACTTGTCGGATGAGCTTGCACACACGATTGACCAGTCCATTCAAATGGCTGAGGCAAGTCAGCAAGATCAGGTGCAATTGCCCTACCTCGATCAGCCGATTGGTTTGCCCGAAGCCAAACATTTACAACAACGTGTCCATCAGCAGCTTGAGCGTCAGTCCAAACCAGAAGACCAACCTGAGCCTGTGCAGGAGCAAAAAAACGCAAAACCCGCCAGATCAGTATTACTAATTGATGCCAACATTGAAACTGCCGATTACATCACCGAGCGTGCGAAGACCTTAGAGTTTGATGCGCAACATCCGCCTGCTGCACGACTGCCCAAGGCCTTTCGTCAAGATGAATTCTCGCTCAAAAACCATCAGAAAATCGGGGTAGCGTGGCTGCAAAACCTACATCGCTTCGCACCCCATCAAATTAATGGCTGCTTGCTTGCCGACGATATGGGTCTAGGAAAAACGCTCCAGTTGCTTTGTTTTATCGGCGAATACCTAGAGTCAACCCCCAACAAAAAACCAGTGTTGGTGGTTGCACCTGTTTCGTTGCTGGAAAATTGGCAAGCTGAGGCCAATCGCTTTTTTAGTGCACGATTTGGCAAGATTTTGAGTCTATACGGGGATGAACTCAAGCTCAGGAAAATCCAAAAAACACACGTTCCACAAGACCTCAAAGACAAAGGGATCAATAATTTACTCGAGGATGGTTGGCGTGGTGATGCAGATTTGGTGTTGACCACCTATGAAACGCTCAGGGATTTAGAGTTTTCGTTTGCACGCGAAGACTGGAGCATCATGGTGTGTGATGAAGCTCAGAAAATTAAAGTGCCGAATACGCTGGTCACTCAAGCCGCAAAAGCGCAAAAAGCCGATTTTAAAATTGCCTGTACTGGCACACCGGTTGAAAACTCACTCACCGACTTGTGGTGCTTGTTTGACTTTATCCAAGCGGGATTGTTGGGGGCGCTCAATGAGTTTGGTCGTCGCTATCGCAAGCCGATTGAGAGGACCGGACAAGCTGATGAGCAAGTGTTGAACGAGTTACGTCAGTTGATTGAGCCACAAATCTTGCGACGGATGAAACATGAGGTCGCTGATCTTCCAGCAAAAATTGAGGTGGCTCACTGTAAAAACCTAGCCATTTCGTCCTTACAACAACAGCTGTATGCCAAAGTGGTAGATGACTATCGTGATGTTGATGATGCAGATCGTGGCAAAGTGATGCTTGGTGCTTTGCACAAAATGCGTATGATTTGCGCTCATCCATTACAGCTACAACCCACTGCGCCAGACCGTGAATCCCCCAAAGTGGCATGGCTGCTGAAAACGCTCAGAGAAATTGAAAAAAAACAAGAAAAAGTCATTATCTTTACAGAGTTTAGAGAAATTCAGGCGTTTTTACAGCGGACGATTGGGCAGGCGTTTGGATTGGCGGTGTCTACAGTAAACGGGGATACCAGTGCGAGTAGTGGTCGTGGTGGACTCACGCGGCAAAAACTGATTGATCAATTTCAGGGTAAACAAGGCTTTAATGTCATTATTTTATCCACCACAGCGGTCGGGTTTGGGGTGAATGTGCAAAAAGCCAACCATGTCATTCACTACACACGTTGCTGGAATCCTGCCAAAGAAGATCAAGCTACAGATCGTGCATATCGTATTGGGCAAGACAAAGAAGTTTTTGTTTATTATCCATCCATCTATGCCGACAATTTCGATACCTTTGAAATCAAGCTGGATCGACTACTAGCAGATAAGCGTCGTTTGGCAGGGGACATGCTCAATGGCACATCTGAAATATCAGTGCAAGAATTGGCAGCAGAGGTCTTTCAAAAGCGCTAACCAGAATGTGCAGGCCTGCCATGATGGCATGTTGATGTCAGATGCGCCCAACCTGATGATCAAAAAACATACATGTTAAACAAACCAGCATTTCCTTAACACGCCCAACCAGACGTGTTAAGGAAATCAAGTTTTTATAACATGTTGCACAAATTGTACTGTGACTTGAAATGCTGATTGTTGTTGAAGCATGCTCAAACACCCATGTACGCTACCCTGCATACACGACTTACCGACCAAACACCACCCCAACAAGGCGAACCCATGAACATCCAACGCTTGGAAGTAAAAGGCTTCAAAAGTATTGCTGAACTGAGTTTGGAGCATGTTGCACCCTTGATGGTGTTGGCCGGAGCCAATGGCGCAGGTAAAAGCAACGTGGTGGATGCGCTCGCCTTCTTTGGTGCGATCGTCAAGCGTGGGGCAAGTCAGGCGATTCGTGATTTTGGTGGGTTCTCCCAGATCCACTGTTTTAAACATCGTAAGCAGCAACGTACCACCGTTTCGTTTGCTGTCAAAATTGACATCCAAGGCAATCTGTATGATTACGCACTGAAAATCATGCAGATCGATAAACAGCCACAGATTGTAGAATCACTCAAAGTGAATGACCTGACAGTGATTGATCGGAAGGCTGATGGGGACACCAAAATTGCATTAAGCGATGGCTTGCCATTACAAGTGCTACCCGATTACCCCAATCATATGACGGCATTAATGCTGCTGAGTCAGTCACCACTGTATACCTTTTTGACCAACATCAACGTGTTTAGGATTGACCCTCTCGCAGCTAAGCGCCCAGACTCCTCCAATACGGATGCCACTGCACTCGACAGTCATGGCAATAACATTGCAACGATGTTGTCTGTATTGGAAAAAAAGCCAGAGTTCCGCCAACAGGTGCTCGATTGGATTGAGTTGATTGTGCCGAGCATGGAAAATGTTGCCACTGAAAAACAACGGCTCGATGGCTCCACGGTGATTACCTTTAAAGAAGAAGGCACGCGGACTCGTTTTCCAGCACAGCTCATCTCAGATGGAACTATATATACCTTGTGCATTCTCACGGCGGTGCTCAGTCGCGCCGATCAACTTGGGATTACCATTATTGAAGAGCCTGAGCGTGGGATTCACCCCAAAGCTATTGGTGAGTTGGTACAGCTGATGCGTGAGAATGCCAGCTTGACGCATCCCTTGATTCTCACGACTCACAGTGAGTCCATCGTGCGTCATCTCAATCTCGATGAGCTTTGGCTAGTCAGCAAAGAAGAAGGTCGAACCCAGCTTAAATCTGTCACAGACTCACAGGTCAATAAAGCGGATATTCCGTTAGATACGGCATGGCTGACCAATTTGTTTGACGGAGGTCTACCATGGTAAAGGTGGGCTTTATTGTCGAGGGTGACTGTGAAAAAATTATCATTGAGTCGCCACAGTTTAAGCAGTTCTTACTGAGTTGTGGCTTTGAGTTGGTCACGCCGGTCATTAACGCAGCAGGTGGCGGCAATTTGCTCCCTCGTAACATTCAAGCCTATCTGGATCGTTTTAATGGTTTGGATGTTGATCAAATTTGTGTGCTGACGGATCTTGAAGATGAACCATCTATCTCAGTGGTCACACAACGCATTTGTCATGCAAACATCCAAGTCGTCTTTGTTGCAGTCAAGGCATTAGAAGCGTGGTTCTTGGCGGACACTGCTGCGCTGTCAACTTGGTTGGGTCAAACGCATGTCGAAGCCTTTCCCGAACAAACTCCTGCCAAACCTTGGGATCGACTCAAGGATCTTGCAGTACAGTATGGCTGTCGTGGTACAGGAACCAGCAAAGTGCAATTTGCCAAGCGGATGGTGAAGCATTATGGCTTTCGCGTGGAGGCCGCAGCAACTCACTCAGAGTGTCCTAGTGTGCAACAACTGTGTGGCTATTTTCAGAATTCATCCGTTGTCAGTACACCATCTACATCAGATGAAGATATTGCATTTGATTGAATGAGCAAACGCCTATCTACTGAGATTAATCCAGCTATTAATTAGGCATTTGTAATGCCCTGACGCGCATAATGGTCTGCCGACTGGTCTTAAACGCCCGTGCCAGTGCTGACACACTTTCACCAGCGGCCAGCCTTGTTTTGACTTCAGCTTGATCTGCTTCGCTGAGTGACAGTGGCCGTCCAAAACGCTTACCCGCTTGCCGCGCCCGTTCAAGTCCGGCTTGGGTACGCT
>CALFYA010000360.1 GCA_937952925.1 uncultured Moraxellaceae bacterium | reverse complement strand
GATGCCTCTGATTTGGTTGAAATGACCATTCCTGCGGTGAATTTCCCCACCCAAACTCTCTTGCTCATCGAGGTGAGTGCCAGCAACACCAACGCCACCTATTTTGACCCGATTCTCAAAAAAGACACGGCGTTTCCGCTCAGTAAAAAACTGCATGCCTTGGTCATCAACAGCAGAATCAACACCAGCACATACAAGGTTGATCCGTTTAGTGAATTGGCCTATCGTCGCAGTTTGTATCGGACGGGTCAGTTGGACGCCAGCCACATTGAACAGCCCAACTACAATTTGATCAATTCGCAATCGATCAATTATTCCAATGCCGAAATTGAGAGCATTTTCCAAGTTCAACCCACCGCATATGGTCTAAGTTTCGCTGACATTGCAAAGCTCAAACGCAATGCACAAAGCGTGCGTGCATTTACCGATTTGTTGTTTAGTGTGGGGCATGTCAAAAACTACGCCACACAATTTAATGATCAAACAGCACCGTGGTTTGGCTTTATTGATTTGGTCAGCCGTGATATCTCGGATGGTGACTTGGACGGGATGACCCTTGCGGGGGTGGGTGACGAAGGTGCATTCTCCGATCAACTCGCCACCAATCAAAAATTGGCACTCGAAGCCAGCGTGCCCAACACCAACCCTGAGCACAACACCATCGCTATTTTGGCAGAAAATCAAAAAAATCAACGCACCGTGTTCAACAAAAATCTAGGTACCGTCATCACCAGTTATTTTGACGCGTTTTTTACCGCCAGCAGTGATGAGTACAAGTTTATTCATTCTGTGAATTATGAGCAGCTCAAAACCGAAGGAGGCAATCCATTAGCCTCTATCTCTTTTGGTCTACGCAGTGCTGGCGCGGGCAACTTTACCCGAGCCTTTGGCCTGTTTGGGGATACCTTAAGCAAAAACGCCCTGACCTCCGATATCAACAGCTCAGGTACCAACCTCTCCACCAACGTCAATCACCTTGAGCAGCTGGTTGGCCGTTATCGCAATGGCAGCTGTACCTTAGATCTCAGTTTGACCGGTCGAGTCACGCTGAGTAATGGCTCACGCACGGTGGAAAGTACCATCAATCGTGATTTGCAAGACAACATGTTCCGAGCCAACAACACCAGCACCACCTATACCGTCAACATCGGTAAACCCAGCGATAACACCTTTATCCAACTCCAGATTGCCAATGTCAACGCAGCCGACAAAACGCCGTTACGCTTGGTGTCTGCGACCGCTGGCAGTTCTTTGCTTGATCAGCCAGACCAACTCAGCCCGATTGACTTTAGCTGTTCTTTTTAAGCCAGCCACCATGTTGGCAGTCTCACTTGCTTGAGGCTGCCACGGATTTGGGCAAAATCTGGGCATACACGCGCCACGTCTTGCCAAAACGCTGGCGAATGATTCATCTGTTTGGTGTGGCACAGTTCATGTAGCAACACATAGTCCAGTTGTATGCTGTCCAAAAACAATAAACCGGCATTTAAATGAATCTTGGCGCTTGCATTACAACTGCCCCAACGACTCCGCATCCGACTCACGCGACAGTGGCTGTATACCAATCTATGCTGGGCTGCCAACTCAGCCAAGCGCTGGGTCAAATATGGTGTGGCGTGTTGTACTAGCCACTGTTGCTGGTCTTGAGGGGTGGCAAACTGCACCATCATCCCTGTCTGTTGTTCGATCCACTGGCCATCGGTGTGCTGCCAAACTTGATCAAGACAAGGCAATCTCACATCAAGAGTATCGCAACTAGACGCAGAGGTCTGATGCTGTTGCGCCAACTGCGCCACACACCACTCGCGTGATTGGGTGAGAAATGCTTGGATACTGCGCTCTGAACAACGCGGTGGGATGGTCAACCAAAACTGACCTGCTCGAAAGGTCAATTTGAGACGACGCGCTCGCGGATGAACGCGCCGAATGATACGGATAGGAGTCATCAGCCGTTATTCGGCATACAACTCACGCACACCCTCTGCACCTGCCACCAACGCCACATTGGCAGGGCGCTGGGCAAACAGGCCATTACATACGACCCCGACCATATTGTTGATGATGCTTTCCATCTCAATGGGGTTGAGGATCTCAAGGTTGTAGACATCCAAAATAATATTGCCATTGTCGGTGACCACGCCCTGACGATAGACCGGATCTGCCCCCATCGCCGCCAATTTGCGTGCAACGGCTGAACGTGCCATCGGGATCACCTCCACTGGTAATGGAAAGGCTTTGCCCAGCTGCACCACCCATTTGGATTCATCGACAATACAAACAAACTTTTTGGCAATCGACGCCACGATTTTTTCACGGGTCAATGCCGCGCCACCGCCTTTGATCATATGCAAATGGCGATTGATTTCATCCGCACCATCGACATAAGCATCAAGGCTGCCCACCTGATTCATATCCACCACCTCAATCCCCAATGCTTTGAGGCGATCTTCGGTGGCTTTGGAGCTTGCCACAGCCGCTTCAAGTTGTAGGCTAGGCAGCATCTCAATCAAAAAATTGACGGTACTGCCCGTCCCGACGCCAAGGATGCCACCTTTGGGCAAATGTGCCAGTGCAGCTTCAGCAGCAGCACGTTTACGCGCATCTTGGGGCGATAAAGTGGTCATATCCAACGCTCAACTCAAAAAGTGGTACTCAAAACAAAAACAACCGCCATGATTGGGCAAAAATCACCAGATTTTGGCTTGTATCATGGATCATGCATGGCCTAACCTTGCCAAGTTTAATCACTTTTGGATGAATTTGGCATGTTAGCGCATTGGGTACGTCGCATCTTACAAGCAACTGTTTACGATGTCGCCATCGAAACACCGCTTGAGATTGCTCCACGTCTGTCTGAGCGTATGCAAAATTCAATCCGTTTTAAGCGTGAAGACCTGCAACCGGTGTTTTCCTTCAAGCTGCGCGGCGCGTATAACCGAATTAGCCAACTGCCTGCTGATCAACTGGCCAACGGAGTGATTTGTGCCTCGGCGGGCAACCATGCGCAAGGTGTGGCATTTTCGGGGCAAAAGCTTGGCATCAATACCGTGATTGTGATGCCGCGCACCACACCAGACATCAAGATCAATGCGGTCAAACGCTTGGGCGGTCAAGTGGTGCTGCATGGCGATAGCTTTGATGTGGCCAATCGCTACGCGCTTGAGCGCGCCCAGCAAGATGGCATGGTGTATATCCCCCCTTACGACGATGAACTGGTGATTGCCGGTCAAGGTACCATTGCGGTCGAGATTTTGCGGCAATGGCGCAATGTCGACTATGTGTTTGTCGCCGTGGGTGGTGGTGGATTGATTGCAGGGGTTGCCGCGTATTTGGGTGAGATTGCGCCACATGTCCAAGTGATTGGCGTGGAGTCTTGCGAGTCTGCTTGCCTGAAGTTGGCGTTTGAAACCAGTGAGCGGGCGATTTTGCCGCAAGTCGGCTTGTTTGCCGATGGTGTCGCCGTCGCGCAAATTGGCGCACTCCCCTTTGATGTGGTGCGCCTGCCCAAAAGCGATGGCAGCGGGCAGATTGTCGATCCCGACATCGTTACCTGTAGCACCGATGAAATCTGTGCGGCGATCAAAGATGTGTATGAAGACAATCGCACGATTGTTGAACCTGCCGGTGCACTGGCGATTGCAGGGATGAAAAAATACATCGAACAGCACCAACTGCACGGCAAAAACATGGTGGCGATTGTGTGTGGTGCCAACATGAATTTTGACCGCTTGCGCTATATCGCTGAGCGCACGGAGCTAGGTGAAAAACGTGAAGCGATTTTTGCCGTGACCATTCCTGAGCAACATGGCGCATTTTTGCAATTTTGCCGTACTCTAGCTGGTCGTGGCATTACCGAATTTAACTATCGCTACAATGGCACACCGCGTGCTCAAGTGTTTGTGGGGATTGGTCTTAAAGGTGGTATGACCGAGCGCACCGAGATCCACGAGAAGCTCAGCGCGCAAGGTTATACCGTGGCGGATTTGTCGGATGATGAAATTGCCAAGCTACATATCCGCCATTTGATTGGGGGACACGCAGGCTTGTCTGATGAGCGGCTGTTTCGCTTTGAATTTCCCGAACGCCCTGCCGCATTGCTTAATTTTTTGGAAAAATTGGGGCAAAGCTTCAATATCAGTCTGTTTCACTATCGCAATCATGGTGCAGCTGAAGGTCGGGTATTGGTGGGGTTGCAACAAGGTACCCATTCTGGTGACGATCTGCTGGCGATCCTTGCAGCCATTGGCTATCCGTTTAGCGAAGTGACCGATAGCGTGGGTTATCAGTTGTTTTTGCGTTAACGCTCATTCATCCCAACACAACGTTGCAGGCATCACGGGTGTTGGGAATCGGCACGGATTACCATTGAGTACGTCCCATAATGCCATCAATATCAACGTAGACATATCATCATCATGTGTTGTTGGAGCGCCTAATCGCAGTTGTGCGACATGTGGATAAACCCACTCATTCCGAATCCATGTGCCCAACCCCCAATAAGCATTTAAACAAGCTTGATCTTGGGGTTGAAGTGCCCACACTCGCAGCTCGTATGGGTCAGCTGTTGACAGGATCTGATGGACAATATTGATCAGAATAAGTGATGCATCATCTTCGGACATTTGAATGGTTATCCCTCAATCATCAGCTGTTCAGCCCATCAACGCCAACCGACTCTCAAACACCCGCTCCTGCCCTGTGAGCGGATCGACAAACGCAATGGTTTTGGCAAGCAGTTGCAGTGGCTGACTAAAATCATCGCCTTTATCGGGCAAAGCCACCGGATAAAAGCTGTCGTGCTTGATCGGGATGCCGAGCGCCGCCAAATGCACCCGCAGCTGGTGCTGAATGCCTGTATGCGGCTTGAGAATATACGTCGCCCACTCGCCATGCTGCGACAATAACTCAATCTGAGTGTCACTGTTGGGCTGACCGTCCACTTCGTGCATACAAAAAAACGGCTCACCCTTCACAATCCGCGTTTGCCGCCGGATCGGAAACACCAAATCGGCACGATACGGTGCAATCGCTTGATAAGTCTTTTGCACCTCACGCCGTCGAAACAAGCCTTGATAGGCTTCGCGGCTCTCCACTCGGCGTGACAACAACATCACGCCTGCGGTTTCGCGGTCTAAACGGTGAATCGGGATCAAATCGGGTTCGTCAAACTGCGCTTTGAGCCGACTGAGCACACATTCTTTGACAAATCGCCCCGAAGGCGTGACCGGTAAAAAATGCGGCTTATCAATCACCAACAGATGCGAATCTTGATACAGAATCTGCACGTCAAACGGAATCGGGGTTTCTCGCTCGACTTCACGGTAATAAAACACCCAAGTACCCGCCACATACGGCGCATCGACCGACAGGCGCTTGGCCTGCCCGTCGAGTACCATGCCGTCTTGCATCCGCGTTTGCCAAATTTCCGGCGCGATCCGGTCAAAATGCTGCTGCAAAAACGCCAGCACCGTCGGCCATTGGCCTTGATACGGCAGCATCACCCGACTTGGGCTGACCCCATCACGCATCGGCAATGCGGATGGAGGCAGCGGACGAGCCGATTTAGACTCGCTCAATGGCAAATCCCAACGTTTTGAGTTCAGCTTCTTTGCCATACGGTGCAACCACCGCACGACGACGCGCGGCAGGCTGCAAATATTGCGCGGCTACCCGTTGCAGATCTGCCAACGTCACTTTAAGCAAGGCTTGGCGCAAGGCTTGACGACGGGCTGGCGTACGACCGTGCAAGCTGGCATGACAGGCGGTGATGGCTTCCCCTGCTGGCGAACCGGGTTTATCCATGCTGGCCATCAAGCCCAAAATCGCTTCTTCAAGCTGATAGGCTTCTTGTGGCTCGTGCAACAGCCATTGGATACTGGCCTCAAAGTCAGCAAAAGTTTCGCTCAAGCGTGGATCACGGTAGCTATGGAAGCGAAATGCGCACGCATTGCCATCGTAGCCTGCACCGCCACCATAAGCACCACCCTGCTCGCGCAGTGCACGATGCAAAAAGCCATTGCGCAGATACGGCCCAAGCACCATCAATGCCGCAGTATCCGGATGATCAACTGGCGTAGCGGGATAAGCTGCGGCACAAAACTGCACATTGGCTTGAATCAACCATGCCAAATCGCCTTCGGGCATTGGTGGACGTGGCGGCTGTTTGAGGGCAAGCAGCGGTGCCGTGATGGGATGCGGCTGCCATGTTTGGCTCAAGGTGTCGGTCAACTCAGTCAGACGCGCCTCTTCAGCCACTAAGATAAACTCTCGCGGCAACTGCAATACCTGCTGATGGAGTGCCTGTAGTTCAGCAATCAGTTGTGGCAGCACTTGATCATCTTGCTCGGCACGTTGCAACAACTCACGCAGCCACATAAACGCAGGCAAGCCACTGTTGTGATACTCCAAACCTGATAACGCACTCATGCCACGACTGGCAGTTTGCATGGCATAGCTATGCCCTGCACCCGACAAGCGTGACTGCCAACGCGCTTTGCGTTGTTGCAACAATTCATGGATGCGATCAATTTCGTCAAAGCGCAACTCTTCAAACGATTTGCGCAGCAGCTCCATCGCTTGCAGGCGATTGACCAACGCTTTGGTAGACAGACACATCCATGCACTGATGTGCTTGGCATCGGCAATATGACTGCGCAAGCTACTCGACAAATGCACACCGCCGCTGGTTGCGGTTTGTTGTTGCTGCAAGGTCAGATAATCCCAATCTCCTGCACCCAACTCACCCACCAATCCGGCATACAAGTGAATCAAAGGCTGCTCTAGCAAGGTCACCGGAATCGGCATCATCACTTGTTGATAAAACAAACCATTGGTACCCGCAGCATAGCGATACAGCGGTGCACTGTGTGTACCCAAGGTCAGCGCGATGGTTTCTCCTTTGGCAATGTGCATCTGGGCAGGCACATCGACCAAGCCTACTTTGGGCAAAATATCGAGGTCGTCTTCTTGTGCTTGACGCTCGGCAAGCGCGGCTGCACCTGCGATCAACTCGGCACGCTTGGCCTCGTCAAGGCTGGCAGCAACGGCATCTAAACGTGCTTGCTCTGCTGTTTGCTCACGGCTGGTTTTGTCGGGATCAGGCGTGAGGGTGAGTCGTACACGGTGTGGATTATCGAGCAGATGCCGTTGGATCAACTGCGGCAGCCACATCGGGTCGGTGAGTTTGTGGCGTAGATCATCGAGCAGCGGCTCAAGCTGCCATACCGCGAGTGGATCACCATCGTGGATCGCAGCCCCCAAACCATTGAGCAGCAATTGCAAGCCATACGGCATGCCATCACCGCCGATTTCACGCTGGCTCAGTTCGATTTGGTGCAACACTGCATCAATTTGCGCCTGTGGAATGGGTTTGCTTGCCGCCTCACGCAGCACCGACAGCACCCCTTGCTCAAGCGCATCGGCTTGCTCAGGCTCACTACCCTGAATGCCACAATAAAACGTCATTTCATAGTTGCTATCGTCGAGTCCCAAGAGCGGCGCAGGCGATGTCCCAAGTCCACAAGTTTCGAGGTACTGACGCAGTGGCGATGCGGAGTCCTCAAGCAGCACACCTTCAACCAAACGCAAAGCCAAGCGGGTCTGCACATCGGTCGAGCTTGGCAGCAACCACGACAGCACAATATAAGTTTTGGCCTTCAAGTCAGGCTCATCCACTGCATAACCACCCGTCACCGCAACCGGTGCACTCAAGCGCAGTTCAGGGATGGAGTGACGCCGCGCACCTTGCTCGAATTTCGCCAAGGCTTGCTCTTCAAAAGCGGTCTGTAGCTCAATCAATGGCAAGTTGCCGTAAGTCATTAGCACTGCATTGGACGGATGGTAATGTGAGCGGTGAAAATCGATCAGGTCTTGATGGGTCAAATCGGGGATCACCGCTGGATCACCGCCCGAATTGTAGTGGTAGGTGGTCTGCGGATACAAATGATGCGCGAGCGTGTGATACAGCTGATCGGTGGGCGAACTCATCGCCCCTTTCATTTCATTAAACACAATGCCTTTAAACACGGGCTTATCTTGCTCAAGCTCAATGCGAATGCCTTCTTGAGCAAAGTCGAGCGGATGCAAATTGGGGAAAAAAGCAGCGTCAAGATACACTGACAATAGGTTGTGAAAATCGGTTTTGTTTTGGGTGGCGAATGGATATGCCGTCCAATCGGCGGCGGTAAACGCATTCATAAAGGTGTTGAGCGAACGGCGGA
>CALFYA010000359.1 GCA_937952925.1 uncultured Moraxellaceae bacterium | reverse complement strand
TCGATTAACGACCGAGCATCTCACGTACCACGACTTCTTTCATGATTTCGTTGGTGCCGCCATAGATCCGCTGAATCCGCGCATCCACATAGAAGCGTGAAATCGGGTATTCGGTCATATAGCCGTAGCCACCAAACAATTGCAGCAGGTTGTCAGCCACTTTGCATTGCATATCGGTGGCAAACGCTTTGACTGCCGACGCAGTCGCAGGGTCCATCTGACCGGCCATATATTTTTCGGTACATTCGTTGACAAAGGCTTGGGTCGCCATCGCATCGATTTTGGCTTGTGCCAATACAAAACGGGTGTTTTGGAATTTGGCAATCGGCTGACCAAAGGCTTGACGCTCATTGACGTACTTAGTGGTGACATCCAAGCAGCCCAAGATTGCACCAATCGCAGTCACCGCAATGCCCAAACGCTCGCGGGGCAGCTCTTGCATCAAGTAGGCAAAGCCATTGCCCGCTTGACCGAGCAATTGATCAGCAGGGACTTTGACGTTGTCGAAGAACAACTCTGAGGTGTCTTGTGAGTGCAAGCCAATTTTGTCGAGGTTGGTGCCTTTTTGGAAGCCTTCCAAATGCGTATCCACCAGCAGCAACGACACGCCTTTGGCGCGTGCCGCCGGATCTGTTTTGGCGGCCAAAATCACCAAATCAGCATGCTGACCATTGGAGATAAAGGTTTTCGAGCCATTTAAGACATAGTGATCGCCATTTAAGATCGCACTCGTGCGCATCGACTGCAAATCTGAGCCAGCACCCGGCTCGGTCATGCCAATCGCACCAACCACTTCACCGGAGACCATTTTGGGAATCCAGTATTGCTTCTGTGCTTCGTTACCGATGTGCAAGATGTACGGGGCGCAAATTTCGGAGTGTACCGAGATAGCGGTGGACAGTGAGCCGTAGCCTGCGCGTGCGGCTTCTTCGACCAGCATCAACGAATAATTGGTCGGTACGCCGTAGCCACCGTATTGCTCTGGCATATCCACGCACAAAAAGCCGTTTTCACCGAGCTTGCCCCACATGTCACGCGGCATAATGCCAGTCTTTTCCCATGCCTCGTACTCAGGAGCAACGTGCTCAGCCAAGAAACGACGGAAGTTATCACGGAACAATTCGAGATCGGCATCATGAGCCAACATAGTGGGCTTTCCTTTTAAATGAATAAAAACCAAACAACACGCAAAACGCGCCACGATTATAGGCGATTGACGCGTTATGATAAACGCTCAAACGATGCAGCCATTGGCTGTTGTGCTCTTGTTCAGATGGAAAATTTTGCCATGACCACGCCGCGTCCGCGCCCACAGCCCAATCAATACAAAGATGTCGAGCATGAATTTGCGCAATATGTGCGGATTTTGGGCAAAGGCAAACGTGGCAGTCGCTCACTCACCTTTGACGAAGCCATGCAGGCGTTTGGCTTGATTTTGGATGGAAAAGTGCTTGATGTGCAGTTGGGTGCGTTTTTATCCTTGCTACGCATCAAAGAAGAATCGGTGGATGAGCTGGCGGGGTTTGTCACCGCCACACGCCAACGGCTCAACTTGCCCACGATTGCAGTGGATCTCGACTGGTCGAGCTATGCCGGTAAACGTAAACATTATCCATGGTTTTTGCTGTCTGCCCTACTGCTTGCCAAGCATGGCGTGCGTGTGGTGATGCATGGCGCATCGGGGCATACCATCAATCGGTTGTATACCGAAGATGTGCTGCCTGCACTCGGTCATCCGATTTGCCAATCCGGCGATGAAGTGGCATCGGCGCTTGCGCGCTGCAATTTTGCCTATTTGCCACTACGGGTATTTTCGCCGGTGCTCGGTGAGATTATTGATCTGCGCAATGTGTTGGGCTTGCGCTCACCGGTACATACCCTCTCGCGTTTGATCAATCCGTTTGATGCTGCGGTGACTTTACAGTCGATTTTTCACCCTGCTTATCGCGCCTCGCATCAACAAACTGCGCTGCGCTTGGGTTATCAAAACGGTGCAGTAATCAAAGGTGAAGGCGGTGAATTTGAACGCAATCCCGATGCACGCACCTTGGTGCTTGGCATCAAAAACGGCGAAGGCTACGAGACCGAGTGGCCGATGCTCAATGATGATCGTTCCGACGTGGAAGAAGCGTTTGATCTGGCACACTATCTGGCGGTGTGGCGTGGCGAGGTGCAACATGCGTATGGAGAGCAAGCGGTGGTCGGCACGCTCGCCATCGCGCTGACTGCCCTGCAAAAAGCCACCGATATGGATCAAGCCATGCAGATGGCACAGCAGATGTGGGATGGGCGACTCGTATAATCTATGACAACACATCGGGTACGCTTGGCGTACCCGCTCGTCTTAGTGCTGCAAATACCGATCAAACACATCGCCGTAATCACGACGCACCAACTCTTGGCGCTGGCCTTCTAGCCATGTATAGGCTTTGATCGACAGTCCCATCAAGGTGTCTGGCAGGTTATCGGCAGTTTGGCGCGTGTTGGACAGCACCGTCAACGCCGCTTGCAAGGCTTTGTCCGAATACTCTTGGCGCACTCGCGACTCATGCTGCATTTCACTGATGGTAAACAGTGCTTTGTACAAATCTTTGAGTAATTCAATCTGTTGCTTATCCACATCAATCGAATAGGCTTGATCGCCCAAGCTAAATTTGATTTCGGCATCCAAATCCATCCGCCCCGCCGTTTCGATGGTCACGTTTTTAAACATGAAGCGATAGTAGGGTTTACGATGGAGCAACCGTTTGGAGCTGACCGCGCTTGCGCCATCCAAATGCAAAAACGCTTGATTGGTAAAACAATATTCATCGGCTTTGGTTTTGATCAAGAAGATGATGCGCTCGCCATCTTCGTGCATCACATAGTCATCGGCGTCGGTTTTATTAAAATCATTGGGATCAATAATTTGCCCAATATCACTCATCCCTGTCAGGTCGGCTGCCAGCTTTTTAAACATAATCACTCCGTGGTTGTTTGTTGTGACTCGACTATAGCAAAGCCGTTACATTGACGAGTGCCGTCTTACACTTTTACCACTATAATCAGCGCCTATTTTGGCGCGTTGAGTGGTGGTATGTCTGCAATCCCTGAATATGGCGTGCTCGCCCTATGTCGCAGTGGTTTTGAAGTCGAGTGTGCGGGTGAAATCGAAAGCTTTGCTAGCGAGATGGGCAATTCGATTTTTGAAAAACAATCTGGCTTTGTGCGTTGGCTCGGTGCGGGCAAACAATGGCCTGCTACCCGTGACTTGATCTTTAGCCGCCAGTTGATGCGCTTACTGCAACCCAAGCCGCTCAAACTTGATCCCAACAACCGGATTGACACCCTCATCAACGCGCTACAAGGCCGCGAATTTGGCGCGATTTTCCTCGATAATGTCGATACCAACGATGGCAAAGCGCTGTCCAAACTGTTTGAAAAACTGCAAAAACCGCTACTATCGGTGGCTGCCAAACAAGGCATCCTCAACCGTGATGCACCCAACCGTGTGCACTTAGTATTTGTCGATGGGGTGACGGTCTATGTGGGGGTCAGCCGTGCCGGTCAAACCTTGCGCTGGCCGATGGGCATTCCACGCCTGAAAATGCCGAGTGACGCACCAAGCCGCTCGACCCTCAAACTCGCGGAAGCCTTTGACTTTTTTATGGACAAAGACGAGCAAGCCGAATGGCTGCGCGAAGGGCTGACTGCAGTTGATTTGGGGGCTTGCCCTGGTGGCTGGACGTACCAGTTGGTCAAACGTGGCCTACAAGTCACCGCGATTGACAACGGGGCGATTGCCGAATCCTTGATGGCAACCGGTCAAGTCGAGCATGAACGCGCCGATGGTTTTGTGTGGCGACCCAAGCGCCGTGTGCATTGGTTGGTCTGCGATATGGTGGAAAAACCAGCCAAAGTGGCAGCCTTGATGGGTAACTGGTTGGCGGAAGGCGACGCTGAACGTGCGATCTTTAACCTGAAACTGCCGATGAAAAAGCGTTTGGAAGAAGTCGATTTCTGCCGCCATCTGATTGAAGATCAAGTGGAAAAAGCCGGTAAAAAAATCGTGCGCTTAGAATTTCGCCAGCTTTATCATGACCGTGAAGAAGTAACCGGATTTGCGGTGGTCAAATAAACAGCCAAAAACACATCGCGCCAACTTAGTTGGCGCTTTTATGACTCAATAACTCAACTGCTTTTTTGCCGACAAACAAGATGATATGAAACAAAATGGTGGGAATCAGCCAAATGATAAAACCCAACAGATACCACTGCTCTTGTTGATCCAGCACCGGTTCAAATGAGTCTTCGACGGTTTGTGGCTCGGCGGCCACTGGCTCTGAGGCCGAATATTGTTGTGCCATCACATGCTCCTTAGATCAATTCACGCGACCTTGCGTAAGGGAAGCATGATCCTACTTCCCTGATCATCGATCTGATTAAAACATGATCTTTTCAAAACTGTGTATCTGTTCGTCGGGTTTTAACGCTTTTTTGATTGCTGCCATGTGCCAGCATCGTGCATCGCTTTGAGCAACTCACGGCGCAGGTGCATCACCTCTGGCATGTTACGACCATCAAAACGCACCATCGGTAAGCCTGCACTTTGGATGGCTTTGTCTTTTTTGGCATCGGCGCGGCGGCGATCAGGTCGGTCATGTGTCCAATCATCCAGTTCAATCACCGCCAAAATACGCTGTGCATCCCGATGTACCACCACATAATCGGCACTCATCCGGCAAATGCGATTAAACCAAAATTTTTGGTCGGCCTGATCCGTGGCTTGAACCAAACGAGACAATTGGACTTGGGCAAAAATAAAGTGTTCGGGCAGTGCTTCTTGTAAGCGAGCAAAGAAGCGCACTTCGCTATTGGTCATAAATGGCATGGGCTCAAACGGCCACACCTCAAGCTCATCACCACGCACAGCAGCGGGAGCAGGTTCCGGATCAACAGGGCGCGAACGCCCTGCAAACACAATGACGGCAATAACCGCCAATGCGGCGATCAGGATGTAGGTGGTTGCCAATTTGAGACCCATGCTCCTTTGATGCTTAAACTCGGATCAGCCGAGAGCTGTTGTTTGAGGGCTTGGGCAGCCGCTTTGCCCTTTTCGGGGCCAACCAAGACCCGCACGCCTTTGGTGGTTTGGCTGGTGCGCACTTTGTAACCTTTGGCACGCAGTTTGGCGACCATGGCATCAGCGGTCGCTTGGTCGGTTGCCATCGAAACTTGTACCATCCACGGTTTATCTTCACCTTCTAACAACGCTCGCGCACGCTCAGCTTCAAGCTTTTTACGCGATTCTTGCTGCTTTTTGGCATCGTCCGCTGCTTTGGTTTCGGTGGCTTTGCGGCTGGCCGTTTCTTGCTCTTGCTCCAGCTTTTTCAGCTCAGCCGCTAGTTTTTCGGCATCACGCTTGGCTTTGTCGGCTCGCGCACGCAGTTCAGCCGTCTTGGCATCTTCTGCTTTGGCTTTGCTGGCTTTTTCAGCCGCAAGGCGTGCTTTTTCTTCCGCTTCATCTTGCTTACGCTTCAAGGCTTGTTCAGCCTCTTTGGCTTTGCGCTCTTCAGCTTTGCGTTTATCTTCTGCTTTACGCTCGGCAGCTTCAGTGGCCTTGCGCTCTGCTTGGGCTTTGATCTCAGCATCACGCTCTTCTTTGGCGAGTCGCTTAGCCTCAGCTTCTGCTTTGAGTTTGTCTTCACGTTCACGTTTGGCCTGTGCTTTGGCATCTGCTTCGGCTTTGAGCTTGTCTTCACGTTCACGTTTGGCCTGTGCTTTGGCGTCTGCTTCAGCTTGGAGCTTGGCTTCACGCTCAAGTTTGGCTTTTTCTTTGGCATCCGCTTCGGCTTGGAGCTTGGCTTCACGCGCTAAACGGGCTTGCTCTTTGGCCTGTTCTTCGGCTGCACGTTTGGCCGCGAGGGCTTCCTCTTTGGCACGCACATCAGCTTGGCGCTTTTCTTCGGCCTTACGATCAGCTTCTGCTTGCAAGCGTGCTTTTTCTTTCTCAATCCGTTGCTGCTCTAAGGTCAGACGTGCATGTTTGGCTGCTTCCACCTTTAAGCGAGCTTGTTCAGCTTCTTGCGTGGCGGTCTGATGCGCTGCAGCGAGTGCATCCGCACGCTCTCGCGCACGCGCTTCTAGTGCTGCTTGCTCATCCCGACGCCGTTGCAATTTGGCTTGTTCAGATTCGACATCTTGATTGACCAATTCAGGTGCAATATCTGAAGATTCAATCGCCGCGTCGGTACGCGCCAAACGTGCAGCTGCGCGTGCCACTTGCTCCTCAGCTGCTCGACGTGCAGCGTTGGCTTCAGCCGCTTGCTGCTTGGCCAAAAATTCGGCGGTCATGGCTTCTTGCTCAGCCACTTGCTTTTCGCGAGCCGCGCGTTGCTCTTCAAGCATTTTGCGTTCGGTCTCGACATCCATGGTGAGTGGACGCAAGTAAATCGCATCGTTGCTTTCGCCTGCGGCATTATCGTCAGTTGCTGCGGGATTGGAAGCGCCAAACGGGTTGTTTGCGACACCATTTGCCGCGTTATTGTTCGATTGATTGCCGGATGCTGAAATTCCAGCCGATTGCGGCAATGGCAGCGCGTCCTTCCCCGCTCCTTGAAACAACAAGGCAGCCAGCAGTGTGCCACCGCCGAGTAAGACTGCCGCACCCATCCAGCGTTGTTTAAGATTTGGATCCATCTTCTGCCAAAACCTCCCAGACTGCTTCTAGGACATGAAAAGAGCCACACACCACGATCAGATCATGTGGGGTGGTGTGCTGTACTGCCGCAGTCAGTGCTTGCGGCAAGTCAGCATACGCTTGATATGAACAATTGCTCAAGACATTCTGTAGGACATCTAGACCTGCCGCACGCGGCACATGCATCGGGGCAATATGCCAGTGATCCACCATGCCCGAAATCTCAGCCACCACACCGGCGATATCTTTGTCGGCAAGCATGGAAAACACCAGATGCAAGCGCCCTTGCTGCGTCTGCTGTTGTCGCCATGCCACCAACTGCTCACGCAAAAACTGCATGCCGTGCACATTGTGCGCCACATCCAAAATCAGTTGGCGCTCACGCCAGATGCGTTGCTCAAAGCGTCCGGCAATCTGTGCGGTTTGGATACCCTTACTGATCGCGTGTTGATCGACGAGCGGCGAACCGAGCAATACCGCACTGATCGCTGCCGCCACATTGACCACCGCAAGCGCAGGACGTGGCAAGCGCAAAGTGCACGCCGGCGCTGAGTAATACAGATGGGTGGCATCGGATTCGACCAGATAATCCACCCCTGCCCGTTTCACCGTGCAGCCAAGCTTGGCGGCATGATCGGCGATGGCTTGCGGGTACTGGGTGGGATCGGCATATACCACCGGAATGTTGGGGCGCAGAATGCCTGCTTTTTCAAAGGCAATTTTGTCGATGGTATCGCCCAACCACTCGGTATGATCCAAGCCAATATTGGTGATCACCGCCACATCGGGATCAATCAAATTGACCACATCCAAGCGACCACCCAAGCCTACTTCAAGCACCCAAATCTCACAGGCTTGCTCGGCAAAAATCACAAAAGCGGCCAAAGTGGTGGCTTCAAAAAACGATAAGGTCAGACTACAGGCCACACGCGCGGCTTCGACGCGCTCAAACGCCGCAATCAATCGCTCATCTGCGACAGGAATGCCATTGAGACGTACACGTTCGTTGAAGCTGATGATATGCGGTGATTGATACAACCCGACCCGATAGCCTGCGGCGGTATAAATACTGGCAATCGTGGTGGTGGTGGAGCCTTTACCATTGGTGCCCGCCACGGTGACCACATGAGCGTTGGGCGTCAGGATACCCAAATGTTCAGCCACAGGGCGGACACGGTCTAAGCCCAGATCAATTGCAGTGACGTGTACTTGTGTCCAATACGCCAGCCAAGCCGCCAACGTCGCACCCGTTGCAGGTGCGGTGACTCCTGCATCACTCATGGCAAATTCATCAACTTACGCAACAGCCGCTCAATGGTGTCTTTCATGGCGTGTCGATGCACGATTTGATCGACTACGCCATGTTCGAGCAGATATTCAGCCCGTTGAAACGGCTCATCGAGCTTTTCACGCACGGTCTGCTCAATCACGCGTTTACCAGCAAAGCCAATCATGGCTTTGGGTTCAGCCAAATGGATATCACCGAGCATGGCTAAGGATGCGGTGACGCCACCATAGACCGGATG
>CALFYA010000358.1 GCA_937952925.1 uncultured Moraxellaceae bacterium | reverse complement strand
GAAGCATTGATTATTAATATTTGGATTGTGTTGACCAACTGGTCGAATTTTTTGTTTATGTCCGGTCACTTGTCACGCATGGACGTGATGGATGAGCGTTGGTTACGCCAAGGCTTACGCCAAATGGTGTTTTTGGAGGGGCCTTATCTACAAGGTGACGGCCGTCTCATTTTTGATGAATTACTCAGCACTTATGGCGATGGCATGTGGTTTGAACAGACCGTTTCGATTGCTGAATCCTGATGGGCTAAAGTTGCCAATGCCGTACAAGTCAAGTAAAGTCTGAGCAGGCTGCGCTGTTGAGAAGCCCTGCCGTCAGGATCGAATTTATTTACCCGCGGGTACCAGAGGTCATAACAATCATGGATTTCAACATTCAACCGGGGCAACTGGCCAAAAATGGCTTGCGCGTAACCATGTTGGCAGCAGCCGTTGCTGTTGCAAGCTGCGGGGGTGGGGGATCATCGAGCAGTGTGGGCAATGCGGGAAATAAGCCAACCATCCCTGCTGTCAAAACCAGTGAATACCGTCTGACTCAGCTGAGCCTAGAAAAAAATTCAATTAAAGTCTCCGGTGATACGCTTACCGTTACCGTGCAAGCCGTCGATAAATTTGGTGGCGGTGCTGCCGATCAAGATGTGACTTTGATGGTGAACAAATCAAGCACCAATGGCACCACCATCAATGGTCCTGCGACATTGACCACAGACGAAAACGGCTTTGCTGTGTTTAGCTTGCGCTTTGATCCAACTGGTGTTGATACTGCACAATTATTGCTAGAAGGCGTGACCATCTCAGCAGTATTGCAAGATAAAACCGGCGCTGTATCGACGCCAATGGTACGGGTCATTCCAGTGACGCAAGCCGGACAGACCATCAACAACTATCAGTTGTTGATGCGCACCAACAAAACAGCCGTTGCGGCAGCTGGCGGCACCGTAGATGTCACCATCAGTGTGCTGGATCAAAATGCGGGCGGTGTGGCTGGTCAAAATGTCAGTTTGGCAGTCTCTGAAGCATTGACTTACGGCCTGCGTATTGTGGGCACTTCAAGCAAAGCAACCGATGAAAAAGGTGATGCCACTTTCACCGTGAGCTATGCACCGACAAGCTCGACCAACATCGCAGAATTGATCCAAAAAGGTATTGTGTTGGGTGCTGCGGTTGAAAACACCACCCTCAAGCAAGCCTTGATTGTTCCTGTGGTGACTGAAGCGACGACCGATTTTGCGATTGCAGCCTATCAAACCTCCACATCGGTAACCACAGGTGGTGGTTCAGTGGATTTGACCTTCCGCGTCACCGATCTTGATGGGGGGGCTTTGTCGGGTGTGCCAGTACAGCTGACCATTACAGAACCTCAAAAAGTGGGTGCGTCATTATCGACTTCCTCCAAATTGACCACTGATCAAGATGGCTTGATTAGAACGACGGTGGCCATTGAAGGGCGTACCCTTGATCATGTGATCAATCATCCGGTCAATGTCACTGCGCGTATTTTAGATGTGAATAACAATGTGGTGGCATCGCAGCCAGTCACCATCAACGTGGTGGGAACCTCCCTGACCTTAGATGCCAATAAAACCGTCGTCAATGCGGGTGAGTCTTTACAAATCATTGCGACAGCGCGTGATGGTAAAGGCAATGTGATCGCCAATGCCGATGTGGCGATTCTCAACGAAGCAGGGGCTGAGTTGTCTCGTGTCAAAACCAGTAGCATTGGCAAAGTCACCTTTACGTTGCCATCAACAGTATTGGTACCCAATACCAGCGGAGAGATCGTGCTCTCTGGTCGCCTCTTTGGTAGCTCAACGGGTGTGCAGCAAGAGTCCAGCAACACCATTCGTGTGGCATCGAGTAGCCAAGACTTTAGCTTTACCCAAATTGGTCAAACTGCACAAGTTGGGATTGAAACCCCTGTTGGCCTGATTGTGAAGGGCAAAACCCGCGCTGAAGTGGTCGGGCAACAGGTACGTGTGTTGACCACCCAAGGTCAGTTTGTGCTGACTCCTGAAGAGCTCGCTGCGGGTCAAAAACCATCAAACATCAAAGTGGTGACCATTACCGACAGTATGGTACGTCAAGAGGGTGCGTTGTTTGTGGCGGATATTGCGGTTGGTTTGACCTCAACCAGCCCAGGTCTGGCCAATTTGTCTGCGTTTTTTGGGGACAACCGCATTACGGGGCAGGTGAACTTTGTTTCACAAGTACCTGATAAGCTGATTATTCAAGCCAATGACACCACACTGCCGCCCAATGCTAGTACCCGTGTGATGGTCACCGTCAAAGATGCCAACGATGCACCGGTTGAAGGCGTGCGTGTACTCTTTACCCGTACACTTGATGCATCTGGTGGCTCGCTCTCTAGCCCAGAAGCATTGACCGATGCCAGTGGCGTGGCCTCAGTCACCTATACAGCAGGTAGCGCTCCAACTCCACAAAATGGTGTGGTGGTTGATGCCATCCTCGAAAATGCACGCCCCTTGTCTGTGAATAATAGTCGTGCTCAGTTGACTGTGGCAGCTCAGGCTGCGTTTATTACCATGAGTTACTCCAACAAGCTCGGTATTGATGAAAAAGAAATTTTTTATCAGTGGCCGTTCTCTGCGACAGTCGTTGACAATATCGGCCGTCCTGTTGCCAACAAGACCGTATCGCTTAAGCTAAATCCGACGATCTATTACAAAGGGATTTGGCGGATTGTCACTGCTGTGGTGAATGGTGCCGTGATTGCCACATGGACTCGTGATACGGTGACATGTAATTCTGAAGACACCAACCTCAATGCGATTTTGGACGATGGTGAAGACTTTAATAGCAGTGGTAAACTCGAGGTGAGTAACCCTATTGCCATTATTGGGGGAATTGAGCGTGCCAATGGTACGGTCGATTTTACTACCGACAGCGAAGGCAAGTTTAAGTTTGAGTTGCATTATGGGAAGAACTTTGCCGAATGGTTCCGTTTTGACCTGACTGCAACCACCAGCGTACAAGGCAGTGAATATATTAGTCGTACCAACGTGATGCCGCCGGTACTGGTAGATGATATCCGAATCGAAGGTGGTGTGAGTCAACGTCCAAACTATGAAAGTCCCTATGGTTTGGTACAAGATTGTACAAACAAAGACTAATCGAGTGCTTGGGCTGGGGGCATGTTGCCTCCAGTGCAATAAAAAATGCCCGTCTTGCGACGGGCATTTTTTATGGTGTTACCGTTTAGAAGTGAAACCGCAAGCCAGCATTAATGGCTTGAATATCCGAATCATACTGCATAAATTCAGCACCAAAATGTACGGTTGGTGTGATCATAAAGGTCAAACCAGCACCTGCGGCAAACGATGTGCCATAGCCGTTTTCTTTTTGGCCTGCACTTTCAACTTCGATATCGGCGTAGTTGGCACCCACCAAACCATAGACGTTTAGACCACCACCCAACATATAGCTTGGGCGCAGGAAAATACCGTAGCTGCCGCGATTGTTGGCGGTAAACGTGGCTTTGGTACCAGAGACATCAGTCACTTCAAATTCGTCGTCTTGTACACCCACAGACGCTTGGACTTCAATGCCAACATTCGGCGCAAATTGGGTGCCTGCACGCAGCAACACACTGCCAAGATCAACCGTGCTACCGTTATCAATCCGTGCGAGTTGATAGTCGATCCCTACATAGGGTTGCTCAGGTTGCTGAAGAAAGTTGTTGTAGTCAGCATGAGCGGTGGAGAGAGCAGTCAGTGCAGCTACAGCCAAAAGGGTCTTTTTCATAAATAAGGTCCTTAGTCATCGATCTTTGCAGCCAGCCATTACCTCAAGAGAGGGGTCCCAAAAGCATCTGGCAGCTCACGAGGCTTGAGTGTAGCGCAAAATGATGGGAGTGCTACAAGTTTCAGGCTAGAATGCAGGTCGTTTTTTGGGGTCAATGACGACCTGTACACGAATGGATGTTTTGTCATGTCAACTGCACATACTGCGCGCTTGTTGATTACCTGTGCTGATCGCCCTGGTATCGTTCAGGCGGTTTCTAGCTTCTTATATCACCATGG
>CALFYA010000357.1 GCA_937952925.1 uncultured Moraxellaceae bacterium | reverse complement strand
ATGTGGCGGCCATTCGTCAGGCACTGATTGATCAGCTCAGTCAGCCGGTGCTGTGGACGCAAAGCATGAAATCCTTTGCTGATCAGGGGATTAAACAAATTGTTGAGTGTGGCGCAGGCAATGTATTGGCCAATTTGGCCAAACGTATGCCCTATGGATTTGACGTTTTCCCCATTGACACACGGGGTCGATTGGATCAAGCCTTAACCGCTGTCTCACTGGCAGAAGGAAAAATCGCATGAGTGCAGCACAGATCGCGTTGGTGACGGGCGCAAGTCGCGGGATTGGCGCGGCGATTGCATCTCGCTTGGCGGCGGATGGATTTTTTGTGGTGGGTACGGCCACCAGTGACGCAGGGGCGGCACAGATCGCAGCGCGTTTGGGTGAGCAAGGCACGGGGCTGGTGCTTGATGTGCGTGATCATGCGGCGGTTGATGCGCTGATTGCCGACATCGAACAGCGCTTTGGTTGTGTTGCGGTATTGGTCAACAATGCAGGCATTACCCGTGACAACCTCCTGCTGCGGATGAAAACAGACGACTGGCAAGACATCCTTGATGTGCACCTGACGGCTGTGTTTTTGCTATCAAAACGTGTACTCAAAGGAATGGCAAAAGCGCGCTTTGGTCGCATCATCAACATCACCTCGGTGGTGGCGCGGATGGGCAATGCCGGCCAAGCCAACTATGCGGCGGCCAAAGCAGGGATTGAAGGCTTTAGCCGTGCGTTGGCACGCGAAATGGGCAGCCGCAATATCACGGTCAATTGCGTAGCCCCCGGTTTTATTGATACAGATATGACTGAAGTGCTCGACGAGAAGGTCAAGCAAACCATGCTTGATGCGGTTCCGCTTGGGCGTTTGGGTCAACCCGATGATGTAGCGGCAGCAGTAGCCTTTTTGGCCGGATCAGGCGGCGCCTACATCACAGGTACAGTTCTGCCTGTCAATGGCGGGATGTATCTGGACTAAAACGATCCGGTTGATTGTAATTTTCTGGCTTTAGACTACACTAAAGCTTGTTTTCAAAGACGCCACATTTTGAGGAGAATTCCTGTGAGCGACATCGAACTGCGCATCAAGAAGGCCGTAGCTGAACAGCTCGGGATGCGTGCCGAAGATATTAAGAACGAAGCTTCCTTTATGGATGATCTGGGAGCCGACTCACTTGATTTGGTTGAGCTGGTCATGTCCTTTGAGAATGACTTTGAAATCACCATTCCCGATGAAGATTCGAGCACCATCACCACGGTACAAACCGCGATTGACTACGTGACTGCCAAATTGGCTTAATCACGCAGACGGTGACACAAAAAACCGCACTTGTTGCGGTTTTTTTGTCGTTTGCCCTGATGAAATCTTGTGATGACCTTGAAATGTCGTCAGATCTTCATCAGGCTTCAGGCATACTGATTCAAATGAATTCATTTTCACGGAGTATTGGGCAACATGAAAAAGCGGGTGGTCGTTACTGGCCTTGGTATGGTCACACCTCTAGGATTGGATGTTGCCTCGACTTGGGCAAATGTGTTGGCAGGGCAAAGTGGGGTCAAACCGATTACCCATTTTGATGCCAGCAGTTATCGGGCGCAAATTGCCGCCACGGTAGAGGGGTTTGACCCTTCTTTGTATCTGCCTGCCAAAGAAGCACGGCGCTATGACACTTTTGTGCAATATGGCGTGGCTGCTGCGATCCAAGCCATGCAGCAAGCAGGACTCACCGAAGAGGTGCTGGCGCAGCTCAATACCAAACGCATCGGCGTGTGTATCGGCTCTGGTATTGGGGGCTTGCCAATGATTGAAGACAATCACAGCACCCTGATGCAGCAAGGCGCACGCCGCATTTCGCCATTTTTTGTACCTGGTTCGATTGTCAATATGACCGCAGGCTTGGTGGCGATCCGCTTTGGGCTGCGTGGCCCCAATCTCGCAACGGCAACCGCCTGTACGACCTCGACCCATGCGATTGGCTTGGCGGCACGGTTGATTGCCTATGGCGATGCCGATGTGATGGTGGCCGGTGGTAGCGAAAAATCCTCGTGTGGATTGGGCATTGGCGGCTTTTCGTCGATGCAAGCACTCTCGACCCGTAATGATGAGCCAACCCGTGCCAGCCGTCCGTTTGATCTCAATCGCGATGGTTTTGTACTCGGCGATGGAGCAGGGGCGATGATCCTCGAATCGTATGAACACGCGGTAGCGCGTGGCGCGACGATTTTGGCGGAGCTATCCGGCTTTGGCATGAGCGATGATGCCAGCCACATTACCGCGCCACCTGAAAACGGCGATGGGGCAGCCTTGGCGATGGAAAATGCGCTTGCCGATGCAGGCTTGCAACCTGAGCAGATTGATTACATCAATGCGCATGGCACGAGTACGCCCGCCGGTGACAAAGCCGAATCCAAAGCGATTGAGCAATTGTTTGGTGCGTCTGCCAGCACAGTTGCGGTCAGCTCGACCAAATCGATGACGGGGCATTTGCTCGGTGCAGCCGGTGCGGTCGAAGCGATTTTTACCGTGTTGGCACTACGCGATCAGATTGCGCCACCAACCATCAATCTCGACACCCCCGATCCTGAGTGTCGTTTGGATTATGTGCCGCACACCGCGCGCCCGATGACCATCCGCCATGCCATTTCCAACTCGTTTGGCTTTGGCGGTACCAATGGCTCGTTGTTGTTTAGTGTGGCACAGCCCTAAAGCGGATCAAGGTCATTCTCACCGCCGTGGGAATGACCTTCTCAGGCATCACACAGATGACTGCGCGTGCATCTTTAAGAAAAAATCAGCCATCAAACGATGCGCCCAAGACGTTGCGCGCCAGCCTTCATAATACGCACAGTGGCTGCCTTTGGGCGTCACCACCAAGGTGACGTTTTTCATCTGGGTCATGCTGCTCAAATACGGCTGGACGTTGTCGATATTACAGACTGGATCATCTTGGGCATTTAAGATCATCAGCGGAATGCTGACACGTTCAAACACGCCCATCGGATTGATGGCATCGGCGTAGGCTGTGGCAGAAGAAAATCCTGCCAATTCATACATATTGGCCTGAAACTCCGCCAAGCTTTTGGCTTGTTGTAGCGTGGATAAATTGCGAACCGACTGCAATTGTGCCAGATGACGAGTGACAAACTTAGCTTTGAGCTTTTTGGTCATGATCCAATCATAAAACGGCAAGGCTTTTTCAAACGCTTCATCGGTGTTGTAACCAGGGCAATACGCAAACGCCGCTTTAAACTCGACCTGATCGGCGTGCTCGCCCAAATAACGCACCAATAGCCCAGAACCTGCCGATGAGCCAATCGCATACAGTGGTGACTGGGGAAAGCGTTGTTGAATGAATTGCAGTTGTGCTTTGAGGTCTTGGGTGCAGCCAAACAAGCTGATCTTGGCGGAGGTGAGCGGCAAATGCGCATGCCCACGGCGTAAGCACAGCACCACACGCCAGCCGGTATCACGCGCCAGATCGCGGATCAGCTCTTGCATGCTGTCGGGCGTGCCGGTGATGGTATGCAGCACCACAATCGTGGGCGTGTGCGCGGGCAAGTCGTGATTGACCCAGCACAATTCGGTGGTGCCGCCATCGCTCATGCGCAGGGTGTCGCGGTGGTCATAGATGCTGACTTTGTGTTTTTTGCGAAATAAATCAAAGAAAAAAAGCTGCATGTGCGTATTGGGCAGCCACGGCGTGGGGCGATACGGTTGCTGGAGTTGCGTGAGGTGTTGGACGGGAATCTGGGTGTTGGGATGATGATGCACGGTAGGTGTGGCAGTACCCAACCATTGATCGATGCGCGTATTGAGGGCTTTGATGGCGTTTTTGGGCATTTGAACTCAACTGCAACAGGTCTAAAAGCTGCTATTATTGAAGCGCAAAAAAACGGCTGTCTAGTTGAAAAGATAGACGATGATTGTGCAGAAAAATTGACTTTTTATTGAAGGATTTAGTTGAAGATGAACCCAGATTTTTACTTGGTGATTGATTTTGAGGCCACCTGTGATGATCAAGGCCGTGTGCCACGTCGCGAGATGGAGATCATTGAGTTTGGCGCAGTGATGGTGGATGCGCACAGCTTACAGATCGTGTCGGAGTTTGGGCGGTTTATCCGTCCGGTTCGCCATCCACTCCTCACGCCGTTTTGCCAGCAGCTCACCTCGATTCGTCAAGCCGATGTGGATGCGGCGGCGGATTTTGCTGCGGTGATTGCGGAAGTTCGGACGTGGATTGCCGATTATCCCAACCTGATGTTTGGCTCATGGGGGGATTATGATCGGCACCAGTTGCAGCAAGACTGTGATTATCACAAGGTGCCGTACCCCATTCCAGCGGGGCATATCAATCTGAAAAAGCAGTTTGCTCAAGCGCAAATGCTGCCCAAAGCGCTAGGGTTGGGGCAAGCGGTGCGCTTTGCAGGGTTAGCGTTTGTGGGGACGCACCATCGCGGGATTGATGATGCGCGCAATATTGCGGCGTTGCTGCCGTGGATACTTCAGTCGACTGTTTAGGTCGGCTGTTGTTTGAGGTGTTGCTCCTCCATTGCCCACTGCAAATGCTCATCCACCAGTTCGCCACGTTGACCGCGCACGGCTTCAAGTGCTGCAATAATCTCTGCTGAGTAGGGTGCATTGCCCAAACCAATCGCCACATTACGCATCAGCCCTGCATAACCAATCCGGCGCAGGGGGCTGCCTTCGGTGCGTGCCAAAAACTCACGCTCATCCCAGCGCCACAAATCGAGTAGCCGAATTTGATCAAGTCCTTGACGCGGTTTAAAGTCGATTTCGTTGCTCAATTTGGCAAAGCCATTCCACGGGCAAATCAACTGGCAGTCGTCACAACCAAATACCCGATTGCCAATCGCACGGCGCAGCTCTAGTGGAATGCTGTCTTTATATTCGATGGTCAAATAAGCAATACACAAGCGGGCATCCAAACGATACGGCGCAACGATGGCTTGGGTTGGGCAAATATGCATACACGCCGTACATGAGCCACAATGCGCACTGACCGCTGAATCGACTGGCAAATCCAAATCGGTAAATAATTCAGCCAACAAAAAAAACGATCCGGCCTGTTTGTTGATCAATAAGGTGTGTTTGCCCGTCCAGCCAAGTCCGGCGTTTTGCGCCAGTGCTTTTTCAAAAATCGGCGCTGAATCGACAAACGGGCGCGAGATAAAATGACCAATTTTGGCTTCAATCCGGTCGGCGAGTTGCTTGGTGCGTGAGCGAACGGTTTTGTGATAATCACGACCCCGTGCATAACGCGCCACAATCGCATGATTGGGCACATCGGGTATATGGCGGTGTGGGGGTGGCTCGACCAAATAATCCATGCGCAAACTAATCACCGAGCGCGTGCCCGCCCACAGCAGCGCAGGATTGGCGCGTTTGTCCATGTGCTCGGCCAAATAGGTCATGTTGCCCGCAAAGCCATCATCTAGAAATTGTTGCAAATAGGGAATTTGATCGCGTGTATCGGGTAGGGTCACGCCACAAGCCGTAAAACCCAAATCGAAGGCTTGTTCGATGATCCATGCTTTGAGGCGGATCGGATCAGCACGCAGCTCAAGGTCAACGGTGGGGATCACAGCAGGCATAGCAACACACAACAATTTTGTAGGATTGGCAGCGGAAGTCAGTCCGTTTGCCGAACAAAGTGCTATCATATCAACACAACGACAAAAAAGGATTTTTTTGCCATGTCGAACCACTTTTATCACAGCAACCAGATTCGCCAATGGGAACAACGCTGGTTTGCCCAAGGCAACGCCTCGTATGGGCTGATGCAGCAAGCGGCGTGGGCAGTGGCAACGTGGATCAAACGACATTATCACCCGCAAAGCACCACAGTGATCTGTGGGACGGGCAACAATGGTGGGGATGGTTGGCTGGTGGCGGCTTATTTGTGGCAAGCGCATTGGCCAGTTCAAGTGATTAGCTTGGGCAAAGGCACAAGCCGCGATCATCAAAAAGCCATGCAATTTGCCAAAGATGTGGGCGTTCCTCAGCAAAAATTTCAGGGCAATTTGCCGCGTACCGATTTGTTTATTGATGCGATCTTTGGGATTGGTTTACATCGTGCGCCTACTGGTGATGCGATGGAAGTAATTGATCTCATTAATCAAATGAATACAACCGTACTTGCTTTGGATGTGCCCAGTGGTGTCGATGCTGATACCGGACAAGTCTGGGATGGCATTGCGGTACAAGCGGAGCACACCTTGTGTTTGCTGGCACTCAAAGGTGGCTTGGTGACCGGCAAGGCCAAAAACTATATTGGTGATGTACAGATTTTGCCACTGATTCCACGTGATCAAGATCTAGAGCCGATGGGCAATCACATCAATCAAGCCCCCAAATTGCCCAAGCGCACGGTCAGTAGCCACAAAGGCACCCATGGTCATGTGTTGCTGGTGGGTGGTGATCAAGGCATGGCGGGTGCGGTATTGATGGCAGCTGATGCAGCTGAGCGTTCGGGGTCGGGTAAAGTCACCGTGTTGACTCGGCAAGAGCATATCACCGCCATGATTGCCCGCAGTCCCAATTTGATGAGTCGGGGCTTAGATGCGACGCTGACGCATGTTGACGCGGTGCTTGATGAGTTGATGCCACAAATTGATAGTGTGGCGATTGGGATGGGCATGGGGCGCGGTGAGTGGGGGCAAGCCCTCTGGACAGCCTTGTTGCCGTATTTACTTGATGCCGAAAGCGTGCCCGCCGTCGTACTCGATGCCGATGCGCTGTATCACCTACGCGATACCGACCCACTGATTTATCGGCGCAACAACAGTCATTGGCATTGCACACCACATAGTGGTGAAGCCGCACGCTTGCTGGATTTTACCATTGAAGAAGTCGAAGCGGATCGTTTTGCGGCGGTGGAGCAGCTACAACAGCGCTATGGTGGGCAATGGGTGCTCAAGGGTGCAGGCTCGGTGGTGCTGGATTCAACAGGTTTGACGGTGTGTGGTTTGGGCAATGCAGGGATGGCTGTGGGTGGCATGGGCGATGTGCTATCAGGACTCACCGCAGGGCTGCTGGCACAATTTCCACGTTATCCACTGATTGAAGCGGTGGCCTTGCATGCCGCAGCGGGCGATTTGGCGGCTGCCCAAGGCCAACGTGGTATGACTGCGCTGGATGTGATTGAGCAAATTCGTGCGGTGGTGTCTGCGTGATGTTGTTGTCAAGGGATGAGAATCAAACCGATATCATCCCTGTTTTGTATTATTGAGCAATGCGGATCGTCTATTCAGTAGTGGATAGACTTCCGTATCTCAAAAAATAAAACATCATGTTTTTGATTTGTAAAATATTTTTTAAATCATTCCGCCGGTAAACGCCAACGTCCCCGTCCGCGTGACATACTCGCCCGACCACGTCCTGCACCCACCGCAGCGAGGAGTTTATTCATGCTATTGGACGCATGCGCATGGCAAATCGCTGCGGCAAGCGCATCGGCAGCGTCAGCTTGTGGGATGACTTCAAGATTGAGTAATCGACACACCATCATCTGTACTTGTTCTTTTTCGGCAGCACCATGACCCACCACCGATTGTTTGATTTGGCGTGCGGTGTATTCAGACACCTGTAAATCGAGCATCATGAGTGCAGCCACTGCGGCGCCACGCGCTTGCCCAAGCTTGAGCGCTGAGTCGGGATTGGCAGCCATAAACACTTGTTCGACGGCTGCTTCAGTGGGGCCATGAAACTGGGTGATGCGGGTAATGCCTTCAAAAATCCGTTTGAGCCGTTCGGGCATGTCGGGCGTTTCGGTGCGAATGGTGCCTGCATCGACAAAATACAGTTTGCTGCCTTCACGACGAATAATGCCATAACCGGTCATCCGTGAACCTGGATCAATCCCAATAATCATGGTCATGGATCAATATCCCTGTAAATTGCTGCAAACGCCCCTATATTGACATGAATCCTTGCAAGATTTGTACAGGATTGCATGCCATCGGGTGTGAGCAGTCACGTTATACTGTTACACCATTTCTCTTTTGCTTGTGACAAAGGGCACATCATGAAAAACATTATCCTGCTCGGTCTGATCTTGCTGGTCGGCGAGGTCGCGGTCTGGATTGGCGTAGCGCAGTTCATCAGTGGCTGGTGGATTTTCTTGTGGACAGTGATGGCCTTATTTATTGGTCTCAATATTATCCGCACCAGTCTGGCAGGGGTGATGCCCCAAATGCAGCAGATGCAACAAACCATGCAAGTCGATGCTACGCCACAAATGACCCGTGCCTTTGGTATGGCCTTGGCGGGCTTTTTGTTGGTGTTACCCGGTTTGATTTCGGATCTGATCGCGGCGGTGGTGATGATTCCAGCAGTACAGACCCGTGTGCAAACCAGCTTGATGAAAGTCTTTGCGCAGCGCCAGCAAGCCATGATGAATGAGATGATGAAAAACATGCAAGGTGGTGCAGGCATGGGGGGAATGGGTGGTATGGGCGGTATGCAAGGCGGCCAGCTGCCACCTGAAATGATGGAAGAGTTGATGCGTGCCATGATGAGTGGTCAGGCCGGTGGTTTTGGTGCGCCCCAAGGTCAAGGCCGTCGTGGTGATATTATTGAAGGGGAAGCACGCCAAGTGCAGCCGGATGTGAAAAAAATCACCAAAGAAGATTAAACCAAACACCTAGCCCTCAATCTGAGGGCTTTTTGATCGCAATACCTTGCAGTACCCATCAAGATTGCTCACGATAGCACCACCCATATTTCTATTAGATTTTTAATGACTCATATTGCCATCATTGGGGCAGGTACTGCTGGACTTGCCACCGCCATTGTCCTTGCCCGCCAAGGTATCCAGATCACTATTTTTGAAAGCGTGTCCAAGCTTGCGCCTGTTGGTGCTGGACTGCTGCTGCAACCAGCAGGGCTGGCGGTCTTTGCGCATTTGGGCGTGCTCGAATCGGCGCTAACGCTTGGAGCCGTGGTGACGGGGCTGGAAGGCCAATTGCCTAATGGTCATTTGCTGGTCAATAGTCATTATCGTGAAGCAGGGCAAGGCCAATATGGCTTGGGCATCCACCGTGCGACCTTGTGTCATCTACTCATTCAGAAGTTGGACGAGTATCAAACCAGCATCCATTGGCGGATGAATCATCAGATCGACCGGATTGAAGATGGTGGCAGCGAAACACGGGTGTACGGCACGACGGCAGGCCAAGCGTTTGATGCCGCATTTGCTGCGGTGATCGTCGCCAATGGTGCGCGCAGCACCTTGCGCCCACCGGCATGGGTACGGCTGGATCGGCCTTATCCGTGGGGCGCGGCATGGATGATCGTGCCGGAGTGTCTGAGTTTGGATCGGCAGATTTTGCATCAGTTTTATGATCGCTCGCAGATCATGATGGGCGTTTTGCCAACCGGTGCGATTCCCAACAAACCCGATCAACGCTTGTCGAGTGTGTTTTGGAGTTTGCCCACCACCGAGCTACACGGCTTTATGCCTGATCAGGCGGCGCGTGGCGCATGGCTTGAGCAAGTGGATCGGCGTTGGCCAACCGTGGCTGCATGGCTCGATCAGGTGATCGATGTAGAGCATCCATCCGCGCAGTGGCTGTCGGCGCAATATCGTGATGTGGTGATGAGCCAGTATGGACAGCACCGTGTTGGTGTGATTGGTGATGCCGCACATGCGATGAGTCCGCAGCTGGGGCAAGGTGCCAATATGGCGCTGCTTGATGCGTGGGCGCTGGGGCAGTCGGTGGCGTATGGGCGAAGTGGTGAGCAGATCGACTGGTCGATGGTGTGGCAGCATTATCATCGATTACGCGGTTCTTCGACGTTGTTTTATCAAAGTATGAGTCGCTTGCTCACGCCGCTGTATCAATCGGATCACTGGTGGGCAGGTGTGCTGCGTGATGTGGCGTTTACATGGATGTATCGCGTGCCGTATCTGCGCCGTGAAATGGCGGTGACCATTTCGGGACTAAAAACGGGGATGTTGAGCCAGATGCAATATGCGCAGATTGCAACACGGTGATTTGGTCAAATGATGGGTTTTTGCTAGGCTAAGGCGCTTTTAGGAGATATCGCATGACTGAGTTGCAAATCATTGATCTGGTTGAAGGTGACGGCAAAGTGTGTGTCAAAGGCGCGTTGATTAGCGCGCATTACACCGGTTGGCTCGAAGATGGCACCGAGTTTGATTCGTCGCATTCGCGTGGACGTCCGTTTCAATGCGTGATTGGCACCGGTCGGGTGATTAAAGGCTGGGATCAAGGCATGATGGGCATGAAAGTTGGCGGCAAGCGCAAGCTGTGTGTACCTGCGCATTTGGCCTATGGTGAGCGGTCGATGGGGAAAATCGCGCCGCATTCCAATTTGGTGTTTGAAATTGAGCTACTTGAAGTGCTCACCCGTGACGATTGATCACGGATGAACCGTCACGCTGTCGAGGAGCTGCCACAGCTCAGATTGACGCTCTCGCTCAATCATCGCCGCAACGCGGATCAGCTTTTCTCCCACCGGCTTTTGCGCAAACACGGTGCATAAGGTGCGTTTGGGCAACAGTGGCTCTGGCTGTAGGTCGTAGCATTGGTGCTGTTGTTGCCATGTGGCTTGTGCTGGTGGGCTGAGGGTGATCAGGGAGGGATTGCGCTGATCGCTCACGGCTTTGCTCAAATTGGTCAACACTTTCGGCGCTTGGATCGCAAATAGATCGTTGGGTTGCTTGGGGCTGACCACGATATCCGCCATGCTTCCCGTGAGTGACATCAGCATCACTTTTTGTGGGCTGTCTTTGACCAACCAATCGGGTGTCAACCGAAATTGTATCGCGTGTTGAGATGATTGATAGGGCTGATTGGGTTTGAGGGTGCTTAACTTTTGGTCTTTGGCAAATAGCTCTTGTTGTAAACACCATGATTTGGCAGCTTGATAGGCGTCGAGGTCGGCTTGTTGGTTGATTTTGTGGATCTGATATTGACGCTGGTCTTCGTCTTGCAAGGTGAGCTTGGCGGCTTCGGCTTGTAAGATGGTTTTGCGTGCGATGCTGCCTGCGCTCATGGCGTGTGGCATGTTGCTGTCTTTGAGCGTGAGCGATAGGGTGGGCGAGGTGTATGCCCATGTGCCTTGAGTTTTGATCAGGGTGCATTCTTGTGAGCCTTTGACAATCACGCTTTCGTTGTAGCTGTGGTCGGCGCGGTAGATGCTGAGGGCGTACAAGTCGTATTGATCTTGGGCTTGCTTGGCTTGGGTTTGGCTGACCCATGCGCCGATCAGGTCTGTGTCTTGTTGGGGGATGGCTGCCCAAGTGTAGCTGCAAGCCAGTAGACCAAGCAGTAAAAGGCGCGTGTGCATGGGGACGTCCTTGTTGGAAGTTGTGGGGCTTACTGTAGTGAGGTGCGGGGTGGGGTGCAAGTGATGTGATGCTATGGCAAGGGGGATTATGCGCTATACTCCGTGTATAGTGCAGTGTGTTGGAGCGAATGATCATGGCGCAATCAAACACCATTGGTTCCGTATTTTTGAATCATCGGACGCAGGCCGTGCGCTTGCCCAGCCAAACCCGTTTTCCGGCGCATGTGACCCAAGTGCAGGTGCGAGTGTGTGGGGTGGAGCGGATTTTGACACCGGTTGGGCAAACGTGGGATAGCTTTTTTTTATCCACGGATTCAGTGCCACAAGATTTTGCCCGTGGTGAGCAGGTGGAGTCGGTGCGAGAGTCATTTGAATGATCAAATATATGCTCGATACCAATATTGCGATTTATGTGATTAAACACAAACCCATTCAAGTGCTTGATCAATTTAACCGCTGTGCCCAGCAGATGTGTGTGAGTGCGGTGACGGTGGCGGAGTTGTTGCACGGTGCTGAAAAAAGCCAGCTGCCCGAAAAAACCTTGCGCACGGTCGAAGATTTTATTTCACGCTTGATCGTGCTCGATTATGACCATGCGGCCGCAAGTCAGTATGGTGATATTCGTTCCAATCTAGAACGCAAAGGCACGCCAATTGGTGTCAATGATTTGCATATTGCAGCGCATGCGCGTAGCCGTGGGCTGATTTTGGTGACTAATAATGTGAGAGAGTTTGAACGTGTGGAGGGGTTAAGGTTAGAGAATTGGGTGTAACTTGGGTCAAAATCGACGTCATGAACACATAATCAAGACAAAGGCTGGATGTTCACCCAGCCAGTCGCATCTTTGCAGCAGCTTATTCTTCCCAGACTTGTAGGTTTCCACTTCTCCAAATCTCTCCATCCCAAGATAAAACATCATCTAAATCTTTACATAATGGGTGCTGACGCAATCTAGGGCTACCATCTTTTTTAAACCACTTACTAATAATAGTTGTGGGCTTAGGCGGGTGAAATCTTTTTCGTTCATTTAATGTGGGTTGCCAAAAATAAATGATAATTGATTCAGCAATTTCTAAAAAATGCCGTGATGCTTCACTTGGATATTCAACAGTTCCAATCCAAAACTCTTGTTCTCTGGTGATTTCATGGATTTTGTGATGGTTTTTAAGTCTATATATAAAGCTTCCCTCGGTTATGCCACAGTACTGAATGCTTGCCTCTCTCTCATGTTTAAGCTTTCCTGTTGCAAGATATAAACCATTGCCCCAATCTGGTTGATATTTAATATCATCATAAGTAAATGGGCCTGTCCATTTGATAATCACTGTTGTATGCGTAGACATAAAGCCTCCATGCAAAATTACACTGTTAGATTCGTCAGCGACTATTTGGATAGTCGCTGATTTTTTACAGAAAGTCACTCCAAATTTGGACTCAGCCACCGTTCCGCCGTTTCAACCGACCAGCCTTTACGCGCTGCATAGCTCTCAAGTTGATCACGGCTGATTTTGCCCACGTTGAAGTATTCACTTTGCGGATGCGAGTAGTAGAACCCACTCACACTTGATGGCGGCCACATCGCATAGTTTTCGGTAAGGATCGTACCAATCCGTGCCGTACTGCCCAACCAATCAAACAGCACCGCTTTTTCGCTATGCTCAGGACAAGCTGGATAACCCGGCGCAGGGCGGATGCCTTGGTATTTTTCTTTGATCAGTGCGGCATTGTCGAGGGCTTCGTCGGCAGCATAGCCCCAAAACTCTTTACGCACCCGCTCATGCAAACGCTCCGCAAAGGCTTCGGCCAAACGGTCGGCGAGTGACTGCACCAAAATGGCGTTGAAGTCGTCGCCTTTGGCCTTGTAGTCATGGGCAAGTTCTTCTGCACCAAAAATCGACACGGTAAAGCCTCCCAAATAATCTTGGGCAGGGCTTTGCTGTGGCGCGATAAAGTCGGCAAGGCTCAGGTTGGCTTTGCCTGTGGCTTTGTCGGACTGCTGGCGCAAATGCTCAAAGCGATGGGTGAGCTGCCCACGCGACTCGTCGGCGTAGATCACCACGCTATCGGTGTCGATGCGTGCGGCAGGAGTCAGGCTAAATACGGCTTTGGCGGTGAGCAGGTTGCCGTCGATCAGTTGGTTGAGCATACTGGTGGCATTGCCATACAAATCACGCGCCGCTTCGCCGACGATCTCATCATCCAAGATCGCAGGGAATTTGCCCGCCAAGCTCCACGAGATAAAAAACGGCGTCCAGTCAATATAGTTGACCAGTTCACGCAGATCATAAGCCTCAAACACCTGTATGCCCAACTGATTGGGCACCGGTGGACGGTAGCCTTGCCAGTCGAGCTTGAGGCCATTGTCGATGGATTCGGCGTAGCTCAGTTTGGCGGCTTTGGGTGCGCGTCCAGCAATCCGCTCACGCACGTCGATGTATTCACTGCGGCGCTCGGCCACAAACGCAGGCTTCATCTCAGGTGAAAGCAAGGTGGTCGCCACACCGACCGCACGCGAGGCATCCGCCACATACACCACCGCATCGTTGCTGTATTGCGGATCGATCTTCACGGCGGTGTGTGCTTTGGAGGTGGTTGCGCCGCCAATCAGCAAGGGGATTTTAAAGCCCTGCCGCTGCATTTCTTTGGCGACAAACACCATTTCATCAAGGCTTGGGGTAATCAAGCCCGACAAACCGATGATGTCGACGTTTTCGTCACGCGCCACTTGCAAGATTTTCTCAGCCGGTACCATCACGCCCAAGTCGATGATGTCGTAGCCATTACAACCAAGTACTACGCCCACGATATTTTTACCAATATCATGCACATCGCCTTTGACCGTCGCCATTAGCACTTTGCCTTTGCTTTGCCCTGCGGTTTTTTCGGCTTCGATATACGGGTTGAGCCATGCCACGGCTTGTTTCATCACACGAGCGGATTTGACCACTTGTGGCAAAAACATTTTGCCTTCACCAAACAAATCACCGACCACGTTCATCCCTGCCATCAGTGGGCCTTCGATCACGTCGAGTGGGCGGGCAGACTGCAAGCGAGCTTCTTCGGTGTCTTGATCAATAAACGCGGTAATGCCTTTGACCAAGGCATATTCCAAGCGTTTGGCAACGGGTTGATTGCGCCACTCCAAGGTTTCGGGCGCGGCGGTGTCGCCGGTTTTGCCATGTTCACGGTATTTGTCGGCAATCGACAGCAGTTTTTCGGTGGCGTCGTTGCCGCTGCCTTGGTTGCGGTTCAAGATCACGTCTTCGACCGCGTCTTTGAGCTCAGCAGGGATGTCGTCATAGATCGCCAATTGACCAGCGTTGACGATGCCCATAGTCATACCTTGCTTGATGCAATGGTACAAAAACACCGCATGGATGGCTTCACGCACCGGCTCATTGCCACGGAAGCTAAACGACACGTTGGACACACCGCCAGAGATCATCGCATGCGGCAGGTTTTGTTTGATCCAGCCGGTTGCTTCAATAAAATCAACCGCGTAGTTGTTGTGTTCTTCGATACCGGTGGCGACCGCAAAGATGTTGGGGTCAAAAATAATGTCTTCGGCAGGAAAGCCCACGTCATTGACCAGCACCTCATAGGAGCGTTGGCAAATTTCGCGTTTGCGGGCAGCGGTGTCGGCTTGGCCGACTTCGTCGAAGGCCATCACGATCACCGCCGCGCCATAGCGACGGCACAGCTTGGCTTTTTCCACAAACTCGTCATAGCCTTCTTTGAGGCTGATCGAGTTGACCACGCATTTGCCTTGCACGCATTTGAGACCTGCTTCGATGATCTCCCATTTGGAGGAGTCGATCATGATCGGCACGCGGCAGATGTCCGGCTCAGACATGATCAAATTCAAGAATTTGACCATCGCCGCTTCGGAATCGAGCATGCCTTCGTCCATGTTGATGTCGATGATCTGCGCACCGCCTTCGACTTGGCTACGCGCAATATCGAGTGCTTCGGCGTAGTTTTCTTCACGAATCAAGCGGGCAAATTTTTTCGAGCCGGTCACGTTGGTACGTTCGCCCACGTTGACGAACAGCGAGTCTTTGTCGATGTTAAACGGCTCTAGACCCGACAAGCGACAGGCAGGCTCAATCTGTGGCAGCGTGCGTGGCGGCAAATCTTTGACCGCTTGATAAATCGCGGCGATGTGATCGGGTGTGGTACCACAGCAACCACCGGTGATATTGATCAAGCCACTTTCGGCAAATTCACGGATAAACGCGGCGGTTTGCGCTGGCGTTTCATCGTATTCACCAAAGGCGTTGGGCAGACCGGCGTTGGGGTGGGCGGAGATAAAAATATTGGCTTTGTCGCTCACAGTTTTGACGTGTGGGCGCATCGCATCGGCACCGAGCGCACAGTTAAACCCAATCGACACCAATGGATCAGCGTGGCGCACCGAATTATAAAACGCTTCGGCAGTTTGCCCCGACAGCGTGCGCCCTGAAGCATCAGTAATCGTGCCTGAGATCATGATCGGCCATGCTTGACCGCGTTCTTCAAACACCACTTGTACGGCAAAAATCGCGGCTTTGGCGTTGAGCGTGTCAAATACGGTTTCGATCAAAATAATATCTGCGCCACCGTCAAGTAAGGCATGGGTGGCTTGTTTGTAGTTGTCGACCAATTCGTCAAAGGTGACATTGCGATAGGCAGGGTCATTGACGTTGGGTGAAATCGAGCAAGTGCGCGAGGTCGGGCCGAGCACGCCCGCCACAAAACGTGGTTTGTCTGGGTTTTGCGCGGTAAATTCGTCGCAGACTTGTTTGGCAATCCGTGCTGACTCACGGTTGATCTCGCTGACCAGCTCTTCCATGTGGTAATCCGCCATCGAGATGCGCGTACCGTTGAAGCTGTTGGTTTCGATAATATCCGCGCCAGCCTCAAGGTATTGGCGGTGAATGCCTTGGATGATGTGGGGCTGGGTGAGTACCAACAGGTCATTGTTGCCTTTGACATCGCTATGCCAGTCGGCAAACCGCTCGCCGCGATAGTCGGCTTCTTCGAGTTTGTGGCGTTGGATCATGGTGCCCATTGCGCCATCGATAATCAAAATGCGCTGACTCAGCAAGTCACGCAGTTGTTGATAGACTGGTGAAAGCGGCAATGCATTGCTTGGCATGGGAGCTACCTATGACACAAACCAAAAAGGGGCAAAAGTATAGCAGATTTCTATGATCATCGGGCGTTGCTTGACGGCGGTTACCGATGGCATAGGGCATTCTTAAAAATAGACTAAATGCGACAAACACATGACAAAAAACCTTGAGTGTTGCCGTCGATGTTGCGTAAGGTTGATCTAGGGTCTGTTGACATTTCATGCGTGAGCCGCGTTGCTTGGCAAAATCGTGCCAG
>CALFYA010000356.1 GCA_937952925.1 uncultured Moraxellaceae bacterium | reverse complement strand
GGATTGATTTTATCCCACATGCCAATGGTCTGCGGCAGACTAGGATCTGCCACATAACCATCTAAGGTCAAAAACGCATGTACCGTGACACAGGCACGACGTGTGGGCACGCTCCAATTGATCGCCATAATTCCAAACTCCTTCTTGGTGCAGCCAATCTGATCAAATAGAATAACTCGTCCGTGTCATGACTTTGGACACCAATCCCATCAAGCGTTGTACGCCTTGTGGCAACTCGCGTCCACCCGCAGCTAAAGCCTGCTCGCGGTGGTGTAATTCATCGGTATTCATTTGCTCAAGTACCACACGACTGCGCAGATCGGTGGCGGGTAAGCTTTGCAGATGAGACTGCAAATGTTTACTGACTTGCTTTTCAGTTTCGGCCACAAAACCCAAACTGTAATCATCACCAGCCAGCCCAGCGACTGCGCCCAATCCAAATGACAAGCCATACCACAGCGGATTAAACAGGCTAGGATGGCTATCAAGCTCACGCAGACGCATTTCACACCATGCTAAGTGATCTTGCTCTTCTTCGGCGGCTTTTTGCATCTCTTGACGAACGCGGGGCAGACGAGCAGTCAGTGCCTGCCCGTGATATAAGGCTTGTGCACAGACTTCACCACTGTGGTTGACGCGCATCAAACCAGCCACATGACGCGCTTCTTGGACACTCAGCGTGCTTGGAAGATCGGCTGCCGGAGAGGGACGGTGAGCGGCAGTGCTACCTGGCACAAGGCTGCGTAAGGCTTGATCAACATGGCCAATCAGATGATCTGACCAACGGTAGTGACGCATATCGGCGATCCATAACGCAATATTCTGATTTTAGAATACTGCGTTATGGTGAATTGTCTAGTGCAATTGTGCAGAACACACAGATTGATAAAAATGGCTTAAAAATACATCAATGTGGTTGATACTGCTTGGTTTTGTAGATCACCAATCCACCCACAGCAACATTGAGGATTGCAGTGAGCACAAACAGCACTGGCAAACTCAGCTTGAGCACGCCGAGGACGATCATTGCCACAATCGCGGACACCACCATAAACAGGGCATTGATGATGTTATTGGCAGCGATCACCCGCGCGCGTGCGGCTTCTGGAGCATACATTTGCATATAGGCATACAGCGGCACGATATAAAAACCACCAAACAATCCCAAACCGGTTAAATCGATCAGTACGCGCCAGTATTGACTGTGGCTCAGCAGCTGCGCAATCGTTTGATGGTCAGTGGCCGTGGGTTGTAGGCCAGTCAGCGCAAAGTATAAATCGAAGGCAAATAACGTTAGGCCGATCACCCCAAACGGCAATAATTTGAGGTTGACATGAGTCCCTGCAAGCTTGCGGCACAGCAGCGATCCGGTTGCCACACCCACCGAAAACAACGTGAGCAGCAAAATCACTACAGACTCATCACCATGCAGGATCTGCTGGGTAAATTGGGGAATTTGGGTCAAAAAGGTGGCACCGTAGTACCAAAACCACGAAATGCCGATAATCGCGTAAAACACCGGCCGCAATTGCCATGCATCGCGAATGGTGTGAGCGCTGGTACGCACAATATTCCAATCGACCTTCAGATCAGGCGATAACGGTGGCATCGCTGGAATATGCCGAGATGCTAGATAGCCTAAGCAAGCAATGATTAATACAGCCAAACTTGTCCAGATCAGATGATGCTCACCTGTACCAGCAATCACCACACCACCGAGCATCATCCCCGTCAAAATCGCCATTGATGTACCGGTTTGAAACAACGCGTTGCCACCGACCAGCTCATCTGTCGATAAGGCTTGGGGGAGATATGCGTATTTGATTGGGCCAAAAAAAGTAGAGTGGGTACCCATTAAAAATAAAGCAACAAACAGCAATCCATACCAATGCAAGATAAACGCCACACTAGCGATGAGCATGATGATGATTTCTAAAATTTTAATCAGTCGTGACAACTGGGCTTTATCATGTTTATCCGCCAATTGACCAGCCGTCGCCGAAAACAAAAAGTACGGCAGAATAAACAACATTGCTGCTAGGTTGTTCAGTAGGCTCACCGACAAGCCAATGTGACTGGCCGCTTGGTAAGTTAAAAACAGCACCATCGCTTGTTTGAAGACATTGTCGTTAAATGCACCCAAAAACTGGGTCAAAAACATCGGCACAAAACGTCGTGTTTTGAGGAGGGCAAATTGGCTCGCCATGGGGAATATCCGCTCAAAAGTGCAATCCTGCACACGGTTGGAGCATGTTGATCACATCAATCAACACGGTGTGCGGCAACCATAACCAGACATGCTCAGGCTGGCAAGGCAGAGATGTACTGGGTATGATGCTTTTGCGCGTAAATTTTAGGGTCTGTTGACGTTTCAGCCGTGGCTGCGACATAGACGATTTTTTAGGCGATACAAGGCGCATCTTGTGTAGCTTAGTCATTCTAAGCGAATAAGATGCAACGCAGTAGCGGCAAAAAATCGTCATGTCCCTTCGGGTTGCTGGCAAAATCGCACCAGCCATCGTTGTCACATTTGCCAAGGGAATGACCCTTGGCTGCATGTTCCGCCTTGACTGGCACGATTTTGCCGAGCAACGCGGCTCACGCGTGAAATGTCAACAGACCCTAGCCTGATCACAAATTGGCTGGGGGAGTGGGGTGATAGTTCAACAAATATGGGGTAATTTACAGCAAAACCATGGGATTGATCTGCCACGACGGAACATCACTCATGGAACCCGATTATGGTGTCTTGGTGTGCTGATTGGGGCACAGTCCGTCAGTGGCTATGCCCAAGTGGATCAGCCTGTTGTATCGACCGAGTCTAGCACCACATGGTCAGCAGCCGATCAATTGGCGGCATTACCCCCCGTGACGCCAGTTGTTGAGCCATCCAAACCCGAAGTACCACAGGTTACCTCCGTCGCAACTCCCCAAAAAGAGGGGATATTTCAGCGGCTTTGGCATCGATTTCGCCCACCAGAAGAAGACGATGGCGTACCGACTGAGCCTGCGATTGATACACAGATTGAAGGGGCACCGCCTGAGCTGGCGGCCAACTTAAACGCCTATTTGCATCGTTTGACCGTCAGTGAATTGCGAGATTTTCGTGATAACTTACCCCGCATTCGTGCGCTGGCGCGAGAAGCAGCCCAAGCGATTGGCTATTATGAGGCTACATTTCGTTTTGCACCGGTTGATCAAAATACCCTCAAAGTCCAAGTCACCGCAGGAGAGCCGATTCGACTGACCTCCCAACGAGTCTTGATTCGGGGTGAAGGGGATTATGACTCGGCATTTATTGCAGCCAAACAAAATCCAGACCTCAAAGTCGGTGATCCTCTCAATCACGCGCTATATGAAACCACCAAAGCAAAACTCGGCACACTCGCCACTGAGCGTGGCTATTTTGATGGCGTGTGGGAGCAACACGAAGTGGTGGTCACCCTACCGGATCAAACCGCGGATATGTCGTTGGTGTATCAAAGTGGTCAGCGTTATCGTTTTGGTCAGGTCAGCTTTGAAAATATGGTTGAAGGCGAGCCATTGCCAGTACGCGAAGAATGGCTCAGACGTCTGGTGCCGTTTGCAGCCACCGATTTTTATGATGCGGCGCAAATTGCACAACTGTCGAAATCACTGGTCGAAACGCGTTGGTTTAATAATATTGAAGTGGAGGCGGTCACGCCTGAGCCATTGGCACTGCTGGCCAAACAGGTGAGCGCCGAACAAGCAATTGCAGACGCAGCCTCGGTTGATCAAGAAAATCCACCAGTAGAGACACAGCGATCGGCACCTTTACTTGATGAACAAGGCATTGCGCCACAAGATGATCAACCTGCCTTAGCTGATGCCTTATCCAAAATCCAAGCGCAACGCGATCTGGCACGGCAAACCCAGCAAATTCCGGTACGGGTGCGGGTAGATGCGCGTCGTCCAAACAGTGCCGAAACGGGGATTGGTTATGGAACCGATACCGGTGTGCGGTTGCGGGCGCAGTACCGGCGGGCGTTGGTCAATGATCGCGGTCACAGCCTAGATACCAACCTTGAATTATCTGAAATTCGCCAAGCCCTAGACGCTCGTTACACCACGCCCTACCAGCATCCACTCAATGACACCATCAGCTATGTCGGCGGGATTGAGCGAGAAACCCGTCAAGCTGGGAATGGGACGGATCTACAAACCCAAGCACTGACCTTTGGGGTCGAGCGAGCGATCAAGCCACGTAATGGCGATTGGCAACATACCTTATCGCTGCGCTATCGGGTGGATGAGCTGGAGAACGACACCATTTCCGGCATGAATGCCATCGACTTACCAGAGCCGTTTAATGTGTCAGGGGTCAGCTTTACCCAGCAAGCCCTGCTGGCAGGCTATGCCGCCAACAAAGTCTATACGCGTGGTGGTGTGGATCCGGTTGCAGGGTTTCGTCAGTATTATCAAATTGAAGTGGGGAGCGAGTCGTTGCTCACCGATACCAACATGGCGATTTTGCGAGCAGGTTGGCGCGGGATTTATAGCCAAGGTGCCAAAGATCAACACCAATGGGTCAGCCGCCTTGATCTGGGCATGATTGCCTCCGATGAATTTGATCAAGTGCCGTACAATTTGCGCTTTTTTGCCGGCGGCGATCAAAGTATCCGTGGCTTTGATTATAAGAGCTTGGGGGCTGAGCAAAACGGCTTTTTGATTGGCGGTAAAAACCTTGCGGTCGGCTCGATGGAATATAACTACAAATTTTTGCCCAAATGGCGCGGCGCGGTGTTTGTTGATGCAGGCAACGCCTTTGATGATCAATTTAACGATCCGATCAAAGTGGGAGCAGGCTTAGGCGTGCGCTGGTCATCTCCTGTGGGTTCCATCCGTATTGATGTGGCGGCAGGAGTGTCTGAGACCAGCGTTCCGATCCGTCTGCACTTTTTTATTGGCCCACCCTTATAAACGCTGTTGAGGTTGTATTATGAGTTTATCGGTTGATCCACAACCCACAGCGCCTTCAGATCGTATGGTGATCCCCCGTTGGCGGCGTGTATTGCGAGCACTGCTATTGGTGGTGGTGTTTTTGGCTTGTGTGCTGAGTGCTTTATTGTATTACTGGACATGGACAAACGAGGGCAGTCGGCAGTTGTTGTCTTGGGTGGCCGGTCAACAGCAATTGATCAAATACACCTATGCAGGCGGCAATCTGCATGATGGGGTGGTGCTCAAACGCATTCGGGTACATACCAAAGCGGTTGATATTGTGATCGATCAAGGTGTGGTGCAGATTGGTTGGCGTGCGATTGTGCAGCGCGAATTACATTTTCGCCGAGCGTCTTTACAACACTTTCAAATCATCAAAAATACCCCGCCGAGCAATAAACCGTTTGAGTTTAAACCGATCAAGCTACCATTTAATTTGCGCATTGATGAAGGCTATGTACATCAGTTTTCGGTCAAAACATCGCCAACCAATACCATTCGTTTTCCGTTAATTATCCTCAAAGAAGCATTGTGGGCAGGCGATACCTTGTCGCTCAAACAGTCAAGCTTGCATCACAGTGCCATTATTGTGCAAAACATCAGTGGCACGATGAGTTTTCGCGACAAATATCCGCTGGATGTCACTGCAACCGCTCTGATTCCCGCTCTCAAATCCTATCAAGTGCCACGTTTGTCGGCACATGCCAAAGGCAGTTTGGATACCATCACCGGCTCAGTGGGGCTGGTTGGTGTGGACAACCTGACGGGTCAGGTGCAAGTCAGACCCATGCAGACCGGTGTGCCTTATCAGGGTACGTTGCAGTGGAAAGATCTGTTGTGGCCGGTGGTGAAAGAGCAACAGCTGCACTCGGCGGCTGGCCAAGCGCGGATTGAAGGCACCACGGCAGGGCTAAAAGCAGATGTCCAAACCGATTTGATGGGCAAATCTTTTCCCAAGGGCGATTATCAAGTCAGTGCGCACACCAATTTTAAGGGAGTGACCCTAGACTCCTTTCGCAGTCAAATCCTCGGCGGACAACTAGACTTGACCGGACAAGTCGATTGGGCAGGTGGTGTCCGTTGGCAGTTGGTGGGGCGCAGTGATGGACTCAAACCACACAGTCAACTGCCGGCGAGTGTGATTCCTTATGTGCCTGAGCGTCTCAATGCGCGTTTGGCGAGTGTGGGGGCACTTGATCCCACACAAAACAGCATTGGCGTGTATATCCGTCAAGATCAAGGCGAGCTGATCAAAGTCGGTATTTCCAAAGCAGGCCGTATCGGCCAAGCCGATTTACCGCTGTATGTGGCTGCACGTTGGAACAATTTAAGCCGTACCCTCGCCGGTGTGGGTCAGATCAACAGCGTGGCCGGTCAGGCGCAGGTTAAATATTTGCCTAAGCACACCGTGATTGATGCCCAAACACAGTTGGCTAAATCCGCCTTGCTACCAGAAGGCGCCTATCAAGCCAAAGTGGTGTTGGCCGGTGCACAGATTGATATCCCCAAACTGATGTATCGGGGCGTGGCGGGGAGCTTGGGAGGCGCGGCTCATCTGCAACTCGCATCCAAACAACACCCCCTAAAATGGCATGCAGCACTACAAACCGTAGGACTTAAACCTCGGCAAATCATTGCCAGCTTGCCTGTAGAAACCCTCACAGGACGTCTCCAAGCCAAAGGAGAATCGCGTCCAACACAGCAAACCATCTGGATCAGTCAGACGGCGCTAGACGGAGTGCTTGCGAGTGATCAGCCCAAGACCGCTCGCCGTGTCGAACTGCAAGGGGCAGGTCAAGCAGTGTTGTTGATGCATACGGGCAAACAATCGGGTCTCAAAGGTTTTGATGCACGGTTTGATGGCCGTCTAAATACCGCAGGTGTGCCCGGTGGTCGCCTCAATGCCCATGTCAATGGCACGCCCAAGCTGATCAATATCAAAAAGTTTGAACATCAAGGTGATGCAGGCCAGATCCAAGCATCAGGTCAGGTCAATTTACAACAAGGATTGAGCTGGCAGCTCAGCGCGCAGATGCAGCATCTTGATCCGAGCTTTTTTGTGGCAGGGTGGAAAGGTGATCTGACCGGACAATTGAATACCCAAGGTGCATGGGATCAGCAGCATCGTGATGTGCAGATCAAGCAGATGAGTATCCAAGGCCAATTGCGTGAACAGCCCATCTTAGCCAATGGGCAGCTCGATATGGCGTTTGAGCCACCCAATCGCAATCGACTCGTGCAATCTTGGATTCCGACACGGTTATTGGCACAGGACTTGATGCTGCAATGGGCAGGTAACCAACTGGTTGCTAATGGTCATCAACACAATATGGTGGTCAAAGTGGATGCGCCTGCATTGGGGATGATTCACCCGAAGCTGTCGGGTTTGGTGCAAGGCCAAGCGACGCTCACCGGACAGCTCAAAGCTCCTGATGTGGCGGTCGATTTGTTGGTTGATCAACTCAAATTTGACACGATGCAAATCAAACGCGCACGCCTGACGGGACGTATTCCTGAGCTTGGACAACAGCCGAGTCAATTGTTGCTGCAAGCCGAAGGCTTGCAACAAGGTGAACGCGTAATTCCCAAGGCTGAATTGAATTGGTCGGGCACGCAAGCTGCGCATGTGTTGCAAGCCAAAGTGGATACGGCTTCAACCCAAGTGTCTGCTGAGCTTGCAGGAGGATTTCGTGCTGGTTGGGACTGGATTGGACAATTACAAAAGGGTCAAATCCAAAATCGTCGGATGAATTTACAACAAGAGCAACCTGCTTCATTGGTCTGGCACAACGCGCAGCAGCACATTGAGCTGGCCAACCATTGTTGGCGTGCACAAAACAGTGATTTGTGTTTTACCGAGCCGGTCAGTGCCAGTGCACAACAAGGCAACGTCGCTGTGGCGCTCCGCAATTTAGAACTGCGTACATTCCGTGATTTTATGCCCACCGGTATGGTGTGGACAGGGTTACTCAATGGGCAAGCCAAGGGAAGTTGGCAGGCCGGCCAAGCGCCCACCCTAGATGCTCTGTTGTATACCGACAACGGCACCATTGGTTTGACTGCTGATGATCCACAAGATCCGCCCATGACCCTGCCATATCAGCGTTTAAGTCTGCTGGCACAAACCCAGCCCGAAGGGATCAAAATTCGTTTTGATGCCAAAACCCCAGATATTGGGACAGGCTATATTGACGCAACCATCAACCCACACGTTGCTCCCAAAACGATCAATGGTGCATTGGTGCTCGACGATGTGCAGTTGAGTGTATTTCAACCCTTCTTTCCGGGGATGCGTGCCTTATCAGGCATGGCGTCTTTGGCCGGTGGGATGAGTGGCCCGCTGACTGGCCCTGATTTTTATGGGGAGTTTAAGCTCGATGAAGGCCGTGTGATCATGGCCAATTTGCCAGTCAATCTCAATCGTATTCAGCTGCGTTCGAGCATACGGGGTACACAAGCGAGCATCAACGGGGAGTTTTATAGTGGTGATGGCAAAGGCACGCTAGATGGTCAAGCCATTTGGGCAGGTGATCCGGCGATCAATCTTAAACTCGCGGGTGATAATCTGCTGATTCGTCAACCTCCTCAGCTCACCGCACGCCTCAGCCCTGCACTTGATATCGGTATTTTCCCCACACGTCGTCGGGTCAATATCAATGGTGATGTCAATATTCCCAGTGCCGTCCTGAGTCCTACACCTACGGATGCGAGTGCCGTGCCACTCTCCGCAGATATCCGCGTGGTGGATCGTCGCTTAGAAGTTGATCCGCGCAAGGTGATGAAAGCCGCTATTCCGTGGCGGATTGATGCTGATATTCAGCTCAATTTGGGCAAAGGTGTATTTTTTCGTGGTTTTGGTGCCAATGCACCTTTGGCCGGTAGTTTGCATTTGCGTCAACGTGGCTATGAGGGCATGACCGCGACAGGCACGGTGGGGGTGCAACGTGCGGTGCGTGTCGATGCATTTGGGCAAAGCTTGCTGCTGCGTCGAGGGGAGGCGCGTTTTAGTGGGAGTCTGACCCAACCGATTTTGGATATTGAAGCGGTCAAGAGTGTCGAAGGGCGCAATGTGGGGGTACGGGTGGGTGGCCGTCCTGCCAATCCGGGTATTGTGATTTTTAATGATGCCGGACTGTCTGAGCAAGAAGCCTTAAATGCACTGCTGACTGGGCGGATTAGCTCCAACAATACCGTGACCAATACCGCGGGCTTTAAGAGTGATGTCAATAATACCCTTGCAGCAGCTGGTCTGAGCTTAGGGTTAAGTAGTTCGCGTAATTTTACCAATAAAATTGGACGGACATTTGGCTTAAGTGGCCTGACTGTGGATGCCGAAGGGGTGGGTGATGACACTCAAGTCAACGTGACCGGATATATCTCACCAGATTTATATCTGCGCTATGGGGTGGGGGTGTTTACGCCGGTCAATAAATTGACCTTGCGTTATCAGGTCAATCGACGTTTATATATTGAAGCAAGTTCAGCCTTAGAAAAAGCAATTGATGTGTTTTACAATTGGCGTTTTTAGTGCGCCAAGCCAACACTGCGCTGTGATGGATGAGCAGCGCTGTGTTGACTTGATGGTGCGTTGCGTTGTCGCCCAATCGTATGCTCTCGGTATCGTCGTTGATGTGCCAGCATGACGGTCGAGGTTTTTATTCGTTCAAAATTTGAACTAAAGTACTGCTATGCAGTGTCTACACCAAAAAACACTATGAAAAAAAATGATGACTTGAATGATTTGTGAACTAAGTGTCATTTTTGAACTACATTTCATCGGATTTATTCACCCCAATCAATCCTGATTTTTGCAATTAAATTCATCAAAATCAATTTTTTAATAAAAAATACCAGATTGTTTTAAGAGTGAATGATCATTTAATATAAAAACAAATTCCTTTTTCTACAAAAAATAGTTAGTATTTTTTATAGATGTTTTTTCCACACAAGTTTGAAGCAGTGCCAAATGGTTTTTGCTGTTTGTGATAGGAACGGGAGAATAGGACAGTGATGAAGCGTCGGTTTGACCCAAAAAAATGGCAACATCATCTAGTGATGACGACAGCATTGAGTTGTTTGTTGACTACTCCAGTGTGGGCGGCTATCCAGCCGATGACAGATCATGAGTTGTCTAATGCTGTAGGACAGGCATTATTGAGTACTGGCTATATCGCGCCATCTGCTGCAAATAACCCGATGCGTAATATTACTGGCGCGAATAATATTGGTTATTATCGTATTGGCTTGCAAGCCGAAATGGATCTCAATGCCAATATTCGTAATTTGCAATTGGGCTGTAATAGTGTCAATGGTGCAGGATGTGATATTGATATCAAAAACCTTGCATTAAGCGGCTTGCCCAGTAACTTTGATACAGGATTGGGGTATATTCCCAGTACCAGTAACAACGGGAATCCCACCTATACTGGCGATGGTCGGGCAGCAACCAGTGCCAAATTAACCAATCCATTTTTTGAAATTGCGATTAGAAACCCGACCACCGCATCGACCCGCGAGATTGCAGGGGTTCGGTTTAGCGCTGAGCAAATTCAAGGGATGCTCACCGCAGGGTTGACCAACGGCAATTCACCCACAACCACCGATGGGATCCAGCGTTTGAGTGGTTTTATGCGGATTGCGGGGACTACGGGTGATGTCAACACGCAATCGACCTTGTTTGGTAAGCAGGCCAGCCACCAAATTAGTGGTTTGCTCAATGCCTTGGGGTTTGATCGGACATTTACCAGTGACCCTGGTGATGCGGATACCTTGGGGATTACGGTACCACAGATGAATGCTGGTTTTACCATGCCTGCATTTCAGGTCAATGGCTCACGTCAAACCACGGCAAGTGTACAGCATGTGACCACCACCATTGCCGAGATTCCGTTGGCCAATGGCCCCAATAACCAGTTGCGTGTACGGTGGTCTCCCGCAATTTTGTTGGTGGCCAGTTCTGCCAAGATTAAGCTTGCAGCCGGATCGAAGATTCAAAACCTCAACATGGACATCACCTTTAACCAGTCACTGAGTATGATTCACAACATTCCATTGACCGGCAGTGGGGGCTATTTGGCGCTGCAATCAGCGGATATGCTGTGGCCTGGTGCATATGTTGACCCCACTGATGCGGCCAAGACTTCATTGGCGACCATGACCCAAAGTGATGTGTCCAAGCGTGGGTGGTGGATGGCGTTTGATAAGCCAGTACAGCTGGGTTATTTGCAAGCGGCCAACTTGGTCAATATTGATGCGGTATTGCCACAAGTGGCGACACTCATGACCGCAGAGTTGCTCAAAGAAGAAAACCGTGTGTATGCCCCAGCAGGAGCTGCACTTGGCACCTTGTTTGGGATCACCATGACCACGCCCAATCCCATCATCGTGGATCTGAATGCAGCCACATTGGCCAGTCCTGCCACACTGACGCTCAGCAACCTCAAGTTGGTCAACCAAGAGCTGACGTCAAACTGTTATGCGGGATCTGGCTTGTCGTTTTGTTAATGTTGAAGATGCACGCTCACAGGGTTGAGCGTGCAAGCAAGACTGTCTATACGGTGAGTGTTTTGCTGAACCCTTTAGCAAAACGTTAATGTGCCATGGCAGTTGGGTACCACGTTTTGGTTGGCATCTAGCGCAAGATCATTGAGCGTCAAAAATGCCGTAGAGTTGGTCAGCACAATCGGTGGAATGGTTTTGGTCAATGTGCCATCAAGGGCTGACAAACCATCATTGGTGTTGATCACCGTACGGTTGGCCGGTTGATTGAGATAATTGGAAATAAATGTCGCGATCTGCGGGTAGGCTGAGCTGATGTTGACTTGAGCCGTGGGGTTGAGTACGCCAAGTTGGACGGGATCTTTAAACGACATCCACCAGCCTGACTGAGCAACATCATCACTGTTGGAGCCCGGCCATTTGACACTCTCTTTTTGTACCGACAAATAGCCGCCTGTACCCGAGAGCGGGATTTTGTGAATAAATCCAAGATCTTCATTAAAAGTAATATTGGTTTTGATCCCAGAGATGCTGGTGTTGAGGCTCAGTTAGGTGTCATTCACACAAATAAAGAATGCGACACAAATCTGTGTATTGATTTGAGTATCTAAGCTACCGCTGCCGGTGTTGATATTGATGGTCGGCACATCCGCCAAGACGTTGAGTACTGATACAGAGGCTAGACGCTTACCCACAACCGTGGTTTGTGGCACATTAAAGGGCACAGACAAGGAAGGAATGGTCAACCCCACCGAGCTGACGGGGCGTGTGGTAAACGAGTTGTAGTTGGGTGCGCCCTGACAGCCTGAGGTACAAAACAAAATATTGGCTTCCAATAACCCTGTGAGCACTTCATTGCCGCCGCTATCGGTGACTGTACCACCAACGCCATTACCGCCAAATTTCCCTGCTTGGGTATTGGCAGTACCCGTGGTTGCGGCAACTTGTAGATAACCACTGAGCGTATTAATCCCATTGGGCGTTGCGGTATTTTCACCTGAGGTCAGTAAACCCAAAATGGACGCTGCACCAAACCGGACACCCGCAATCTCACGGGTAGATGCGCTATTGGGGTTTTTGACTGCCACTTCAAAAAACGGATTGGTAATCACCGCATCTGATGCAACACGGCCATTTCGTGTGGTGGCATTACCAGACAAGCTTAAATTGTCAATGCTGATATCACAGTTGCCTGTACCATTCGCACCATCACAACCCAACCGTAGCGCTTTGATATTGGCATTCAACTCCATAGATGCTTCGATGCCCAGACGATAAAACCCATAGTTGGTGCTTGCTTGCGCAGCATTAGGTGCGGTGTATTGGGTGTAAAACAGTGCCTGACCAGCCACTTCAGACAATGCTTGATCGTCCAAGGGTTGTAGCGCAAAAGTGCTTGATGAGGCAAATAAACAAGCGGTCAGCAATAGTTGACCTAGACGATGACGTCGAGCTTCCATGACAAAAATGCTCCGTTGGCTAGTCGCACTTACAGCAGTGCAGTTTTGCAATGCTATTCCGTGTGCTGTTGTGATGGCTTTTTTGGATACTAGGGTCTGTTGACATTTCACACGTGAGCCGCGTTGCTTGGCAAAATCGTGCCAGACAAGGCGGAACATGCAGCCAAGGGTCATTCCCTTGGCAAATGTGACAACGATGGCTGGTGCGATTTTGCCAGCAACCTTCTCGCAGCATAGCTGCTCGCCTTGCGATACGGCAAAGCGGTGCTTTGCTTAACCGTATCTCAGGGACATGATGATTTTTTGACGCTACTGCGTTGCATCTTGCTTGCTTAGAGTGACTAAGCCACGCAAGCTGCGCCTTGTATCGCCTGAAAAATCATCTATGTCGCGACCACGGCTGAAACGTCAACAGACCCTAGTAGAGCGATCATAGTAATGAAATACATCTTTTTTGCTCAAAAATAGAACGAAAATTCATTCGTCAATATTGGTTCACTAAATGAATGATTTGTGGCCAAATTTATTTGAAATTGCAATTGTAACCAGATTGTAATCGTCGATAAACGGTAATTAATTGAATTTAAACATATAATATAAATATATCTTTTTGTGATTGGTGGGCATGAGGCGATAGTTTTTATATAATCCCCAAGAATTCAGGAATTGATGTAGGTGCTCATGTCTGAGCAATGGTATTTGTGGGGCTGTATCGTCATGGGGATGATACAGGTGCTAGGCGCGCTGTTGTGGCTTGTCGGCGCAGAGCGGTTTCGGCGGATCATTTTGGTGGGGTCATTGTTTGAGTATGGCTGGGCAGGGGTGTCTTATTGGATGACTCGTGAGCCAACGGTGCTGTTTCCATTGGAGCTGCCCGTGGCGTTTATTGCGTATACCTTGGCGTTTATGGCGGCAGGGGTGGTCTTGGCGATTCAATCGCGTGACGAGGATGAGCCACAGATTCCCGCCCATATCATTTGGGCAGGTGGGCTGTTTGGTGTAGGATTTGCGTCAATGGCAGGTTATTATGCCTTTACCATGTCTGTGGCCGGTTGAGATTGGCGTTCAACAAAAATTCCATCAGTGCTTTTTGGGCATGCAGTCGATTTTCGGCTTCATCCCAGACCACCGCACGGGGATCATCGAGTAAGTCTTCCGAGATTTCTTCGCCGCGATGTGCCGGTAGACAGTGCATAAACAGCACATCCTCACTGGCTAAATCGAGGAGACGACGGGTGATTTGATACGGGGCAAAACGACGTTTACGGGTGTTTTGCTCCGACTCTTGACCCATGCTTGCCCACACGTCGGTGGTGACCAAGTGAGCACCTGCAACAGCATCTTCACTGTGTTTAAACAGCTTGACGCAATGAGCATATTGCTCGAGCAGCTCAGGGCTAGGCTCAAAGCCATAGGGCGCGGCAATATTGAGCTGAAAGCCAAGCTGATGCGCGGCATGGATATACGAGTTGCACATATTGTTGCCATCACCGACCCATGCCACGGTTTTGCCAGTAATGTCCCCGCGATGTTCCATAAAGGTCTGGAGGTCGGCAAGCAATTGACAAGGATGGTGATCATCGGTCAGACCATTGATCACAGGCACTTGGGAGTATTGGGCAAACAATTCGACGGTGTGATGGGCAAAGGTACGGATCATCACCACATCAGTCATACGTGAAATGACCCGTGCAGAATCTTCAATCGGTTCACCCCGACCAAGTTGGGTATCTCGCGGTGACAAGAAAATGGCACTGCCGCCAAACTGCGCCATGCCTGCTTCAAAAGAAATCCGTGTACGCGTGCTGGATTTTTCAAAAATCATCGCCAGCACACGACCAGCAAAGGGTTGATACACTTCGCCTGCATGATGCATGGCTTTGAGTTCAATCGCACGGCGCAAGATGCGATTGAGTTCATCAGCACTCACATCCAACAGGGTTAAAAAGTGTCTCAGAGCCATGTTGCCTCCAAAATGATCCTTCTAAAGCGGGGCGCATGACGCGGACAACGCCTGAATCAATACAAAACCAATGATGATACGACAGCGGTCAAAGCAGATAAACCGCAAACGATGACGTTAGCACGAAATAAGGGTGATCCGGCAGCCTATTGGGGTGATTGTTGGTTTTTTAGGCTATGATGAGGTGGTTGCTAAGGTGGGCAGGGATGGGGGAATCAACCCAATCGTGTGTGCTGCCAAAAAGCGTTCGACCAAATAGCGCAAAAATGAATCTGAATTCAGTTCAGGTTCGAGCGGTGCAAGCCCTACCAGTAGTCGCCACTGTGCATGGCGCAAAATCCCCAAAAACAACACCGCAGACTCAAAAGGCTGTGGACATTCGATTTGACCAAGCGCGGTCGCTTCTTGTAGCAAGTTGGCGGTGTTGTTGAGGCCACGGCGTGGGCCTGCGTTGTAGGCTAATTCAGCAATGTGGGGGTCACGTTGTGACTCTTGGATAATCAAGCGCATAAACGCGATATTATCGGGACGGGTAAATGCTTGGTATAAATTGCGAGCAATAATAAACAGCACTTCACCAATCGAGCGACCGCCCAGTGTGGTGGGGAGTTCGTATTCGTCGGCGAAGCGTTGGCAGCGAAATTCAGCCAATGCCACCAATAATCCTTGTTTATTGCCAAAATATTGATAAATCGCGGCTTTGGAGCCGCCGACTTCTGCCACAAGATCGTCAAGGCTGACTTGGTCGAAGCCACGTTCCAAAAATAAGCGATTGGCGGCGTCTAGCAACGCAGCCCGACGTTCAGCACCGCGCCGAGTTTGTGGTAATTTGGGATCAAGCAGGGGTGGACAGTCGTTCATGCGGCTGTACTCAGGTGATCTAGATGATTGAACATGGCATCATCTCATTTTTTGAGGTGGTCAAACGGGCTAGGCAAAAGAGTGTACTAGCGAGTACATTATCATCAAATTGCATCTATCGCAAGGAGTAAGCGTGTGCGGCGAATGGATCCTACACGAATCTGGCAAGCCTTACCGAGCCTGTTGTTGCTCGCGGTGGTGTTGCTGTTTGCCGGTGCAGGGTACCAGTATTACTATCGCAGTGCAGCCCTTGCCACCAATCAAGCCTATCTCAAAGCCGATGTCACATGGCTGACGGCGCAGTATACCGGTGAAATCACCAAATTATATGTCTACAACGGTCAAGTCGTACAGGCGCAGCAGCCCTTGCTTGAGGTGATTGATGTCAATGCGCCGCAGCGTTATCACCAGCAACAAGCCTTGATTGATGTCAAACAAAGCGCATTTGATATCCATGAGCAAAACGAACAAGCACAGCAAGCCTTACTCGCCGATGCGCAAAATAAGATTTTGTTGTTGGAGCAGCAATTGCTGGGTCGGCGGCAAGATCAGGAAAAACTACAGCGTTTATTTGATGCAGGGTTTGCCACGCGGCTCCAGCTCGAAGACAGTGAGTTTCGTGTTAATCAAATGGAGTCTCAGTTGCAAATGGCACGCGTGACCCATCAAGCAATTCGGACACAGTATGAGCGTTTACTGAGTAGCGGTGGTGGCTTGCGGCAAGAGTTGGCACTGCTCAAACAAGGCTTGGCGACGCCCACCGCGATGCAAGCGATCCAAGTGCGAGCGCCGATATCGGGCGTGGTCAGCAGTTTGGGCGTGCGTCAAGGCAGCCAAGTGAGTGATGGTTCGCGGATGCTGGCGATTGTGAATATGCAACGTGCCTATGTCGAAGCGCAGTTTAGCCCAGATCAAATTGAGCAGATGTTTGTGGGGCAGCCGGTTCGGCTTGAAATCGAAGGTGTTGAGCAACATGCCCTGTATGGCAATATTGCCAGCTTGTCGGTGGAGAATATCAGTCCAAGTGTCCGCGCTCGAATTCGACGTTTGCCAGTGCGGATCGAGATTGATGCGACCTCACGTCAACAGTTTGCAGCAGGTGCCGCATTGCGGCCGGGGCTAGCGGTCAAGGTGCAAGTATTAACCTCAAATGATTAAAAGGTAGAGCAAAAGCTCCAATTGATCAATTTGCAAGCATGAAAAGACCATTTCAGACCGTGCAAGCCTGTGCAGTTCCTCTTATACTCACCGACCATCGTTGTGATGGAAATAATCTGAATGTCTGTTGCTCCCTCTGCAGGCCGTCGCTTCCGCGAGGCTCTTGCCAAAGAATCACCACTACAAATTATTGGCACTGTCAATGCGTATGCCGCCATGATGGCGCGTGATGTGGGTTACAACGCCATTTACCTGTCTGGTGCGGGTGTTGCCAACTACTCGTATGGTCTGCCTGACCTTGCCATGACCAGCCTAGATGATGTGCTGATTGATGCACGTCGCATCACAGCTCGCGTCGATACCCCCCTGTTGGTTGATATTGATACCGGTTGGGGTGGGGCATTCAATATTGCGCGTACCATCAAAGAAATGATCCGTGCCGGTGTGGCTGCGGTACATATCGAAGACCAAGTGGCACAAAAACGCTGCGGTCACCGTCCCAACAAAGAAATCGTCAGTGTCACCGAAATGGTTGACCGCGTGAAAGCCGCCGTCGATGCCAAAACCGATCCTGAGTTTGTGCTGATGGCGCGTACGGATTCGCTGCAAAGCGAAGGGCTGCAAGGCGTGATCGACCGCGCTTGTGCGTATGTCGAAGCCGGCGCAGATGCCATTTTTGCCGAAGCGATGACTGATTTGGCAATGTACAAGCAAGTCTGTGATGCGGTAAAAGTCCCCGTATTGGCCAACATCACCGAGTTTGGCACCACGCCATACTACACCGCACAAGAGCTGGGCGAGCAAGGCATTGCCATGGTGCTCTACCCACTGTCACCGACCCGTGCGATGCAAAAAGCCGCGCTGGAAGTGATGAAAAGTGTGCGCGAAAACGGTA
>CALFYA010000355.1 GCA_937952925.1 uncultured Moraxellaceae bacterium | reverse complement strand
TCAATATCTGCTTTGGCGCGTTGTGCTGCGAGCATATCAAGCGCCAAGCGTTGCTGCTTCTTGGCAAACTCAGATTGCAGACTTTCGGACACCAATTTGCCAGCTTCGACAAGGCGCTCATTTTCAGGCATCTGCATGTATGCCTTGCGGTCTTTGATGGCTAACTGCTTCTTGGCTTCAACAATCCGCTGCTCGATCTCTGCGGCTTCACCTGCACGCAATGGGCGACCCAATGCAGCTTCTACGGATTTAATACACTGATCGCGCATGTCATTCTCCAAACTGCAAGGCGCAGTTAATCGCCGCATCATTTGCTTTGGTTTGTTCGTCAATCGCCGCTTTTTCAGCTTCAAGCTGGTCACGCATCTCTTTAGCCGTCATGGTGATGGGGTTGCCATCTGCGTCCAGCTCCCCGGTGGGGATGCGTAAATCATCGGGCAAGTTGAGCGCGGCTTGTTGTTCGGGCGTATCACCAAACAGACCCCCTTGACGCGGATCTCCAGCAGACTCAACTTCGTCAATCTTGGATTTAATATAATCGCTGATGGCTTTAGATGATCGACTATTGTCACCAAAAACCTGTAAGGCTTCTTTTGCACCAGCACTCATACCATCATCGACAAGTTGCATTTGTGCAAAGTAATCATCGACGGACGAGCCTTGTGCTTTTAGATCACTGTACTTTGCAGCAGCTTGGGCAATGTCAGCAGCGATTGTGTTTTGATTGCGGCCGCCTTGCTTGACCAGACTGTCCAACTGAGCAATCGCACCAGCATTCTTGAGTAGGGCGTTCAGCACGTTTTTGCTGTTGTCATCCATGTTCTCGCTGAGTCTGGTTACTAACCCACTGTCACCATAGGCTTGCTGGACAATCGCATTCTCAATGCGACGCTTACCCTCTTGCGATAAACGACCATCGCTGGTCATCATCATGCCGCGTTCAGATACCGGTAGCGCCGACACAAACTGTTTGATGTAGTCAAGGCTTGCACCAATATTCACATCACCAGCCTGATTGACCGCAAGCAGATCGGCAGATGGTAGGCGGGCAACATCACCGCCCACTCGCTCACTTGCCGACATTGTGGCAATTGTTGATTCATTGGCTCGCTGGGCAAAAGCAACTCTGTCAATTTCACCAACGCGACGACGCACCAGTACAGGTTGCTCCATGCTCAAAATGTCAGATTTTGACAATCCAAAGCGTTCGGCGTTATCCAACAAGTAGGCCTTATAATTCTCTGCGCCACCTGAGCCATACGCTTTTCTAATGGCGATTGATCGAGCGTTGCCCGACTCAACCACATTGTCAGCGCCAATAATTGGAGCGCCATCTGTCACCGTTGGTGACTCGCCCAACATTGCTGGATTTAGGTTGTTAGCAATAGAGTTGATTTGATCGACAGACGCGGCGCGTGTTCTATCTCTGGGCTGCAACTCTTGTGGAAACAATGGATTTAAGGACAGGTCATTATTGTGTGATGTAATCAGGTCATTGACCGAAACAACTTCATAAGAGAAAGGAATTTCATCTCCGCTCGATGTGTATGCTTTGTTAAAAGACACCGGCGGAACATCTTTACCCATTGCGCCCAAATGCCGCTCAATGCGATCCACATAGCCTGCGGTTTCGGCATTGCTTGGGCGCTGTCCACTCGCTACCAGTCTGCCTTGCTTAGTACCGCCATTGTAGTGAGCTGCTGCGGCAAGTACGTTGCCGTCATATTGCTTGATCAGGTCAGCCCAAAACCGCCCTGCTGCATCAATGCTGTGTACGGGGTCGGTAGGGTCTAACCCTTTGCCGTAGGTCGCCCACGTTGACGGGATAAACTGCATGACACCTTGAGCGCCTGCTGGTGATACTTGGTCTGAGTTGCTGCGCTCACCACTGTTTTTGATTGCAACCAGCACACCTGAGGGCAAGCCGTACTTTTGCTCTGTGTGTGCAGCATACGCATCAAGCTGTGGTGAGTTGTATTTGAGTTTCTTGCGTTCCTCAACGGGTACAGACTCAAGCTCGGCAGAAGGATTGGGCGCATGAATCACCGGCGGCACATTGACAGGTCGTCCTGACTTCATTGCTTGTTCGGCAAGGTCTAGGTTTTTGCTATGGCGGTTTGCTGTATTTGGCGTATCGAGTGGCACGGGCGACACGTCAGCAGCTTGCTGTTGTGATTCGACCTGAGTCAATGCATCCTGCTGTTCAAGTGGCAGTTGTCGGCGACTGTCAGTGTATCGGCCAAGCCCCCAGAATCCCAAGCCAAGCGCCAAGTCGGTGACGATTGCTACAGGGTCGGTCGGGTCGTATTGCTTAGCGAGTTTGTCATAGCCACCGCCTTGCAAGATTTGCTGTTCAGCATATCGTCCAGCAGCCCCAACGGCAGCGGACAAGCCGACTGTTGTAGCGGCATCAGCAGCTAAAGCCGCGCCACTCTTTCCGCTCAAAATTCCTTTGGCAGGCAATACAGCACCAAGCATGGTAGTTGCTGCTCGCGCTGTGCCTTGTAGTTGCGCCGTGGCATCGTCAACGCCGTCTTGCTTGGCTTGAGTGTAGGCGTTATAGCCCTCTGAGCCACCCAGCACCGCCGCGCCTGTAATTGGGTTGCCTGTGGCCACTGTAGCACCGACCATCGTAGCGCCCTGATCAATCAGCGCACCGACCACCTGAGCGCCCGCTCCACTGTCTTTCGGCGTAAATTGATCGGCGATCCGTGCAGCTTCAGCCTTGCGGTTTTCATCTTGAGCCTGAGCGACATCAGTAGTTTGTGCAGCAGGCTTGGTTTCATCCCACCCACCAGCAGGCATCGGCAATAATAAGTCTGTGGCTAGTGATGCTGCGGCATCGCTGACCTGATCGGCCACCTCAGCACCAGCAGCAAAAACCTTGACGCCAGCACGCACCGGAGCGTTAACAATCTCTTTGCCAACACCATCAAACAAACCTTTCTCTTGTGGTTTTTTGGTACGCAGCGCTTCGATATTGGCTTGATCACCGTCGCTGCTGTATCGAGAAAGCCAGCCTGTCATCGCTTCACCTCGATCAGTAGTGGGCGCTTGGTTTTGGGATTGATCAGTACACTACCCATGCCATCTGATACATGGTATTGACCTTCACCGCCATTGATTACTGGCATTAGTGGGGAATCGTCAATCTCAGTAATATCAAGACCAGCAGCCTTTGCAGCACTGCTGAGTGATGCTTGCAGCTTGGTGTCAAAGTCGTCGTTTGGCATACCGTAGGGCTTGAGCACCATTGAGCCTGCGTGTTCGACTACGCCACCAGTGGCCAAGCTAAACGCCGTTTGAAATAGATCAGGGTCAACTGAGTCTTTGGCTTGATCAATCTTGCTATCACGCGCCGATAGACCAGCGTAGACCAACTGCGTCATGTGCATCATGTCGCGGTGCATCTGCGAGCCTACCGGTACGGCACCAGCAATAGCAGAGTTAAACTCTTGCTGGATAATTGCATCTTGTGGGAGCGTGACGGTTTTTTCTCTGCGCACCCGATCGCCTTGCAGCACCAATGAAGCGACGCTTGCGCCTGTGGTGGATCTGAGGTTTTGAGCATGAGCAAAGCCAGCAAGGCGCAATGCAGGGTCATCATCAGCAATAGCACTGATTGCGCCACTCAGTAGCACATCATCATGTTTGTCACCCACCTGCGCGGAACTTGCCAACATCGACATAATGGCGAGCTTTTGATCATCCCCCACCCGTTTGAGCACGTTTTTAATCGCAGCAACTTCTTCAGGATAAAATGGATTGGCTGCCACTTGGTAGCCGTCACGGTTTTGCATGGCTGCAATCGCGCTCATGCGCTCACCAAGCTGTCCAGACAATGCTTGCACGCCGTTTGGTTGCATCAGTGCATCAAAATTTAGTGGCGGCTGCGCCTGTCCTGTCAAGGATGCCATGTATTCAAGCGGCGCTTCTTTGGCTTTTTTGAGATTCTGCGAATGGATGTCTTTGTAAACCTTGAGCCACTGCTGCATTGCAACAGGGTTTTTGGTTGGTTTGTTCTGAAACGCAACCTCCATCTGGCGAATCTGATCAGATTGTGTCGATAGTGGCTGTCCAGCGAAACGCTGAATCTCAGTAGCATTTTGGCGCAAGATTTTGACCTGACCTGCAAACGCAGTGCCTTGGGTTTTGGCTTCAACATCAAGCCACACTTGCGGATCAATCATGCCACCAGACTGCACCTGCTTGGTGAGATTGGCAATCGACTGTTGAGCAACTCGATCACGTTGATCATTCTGCACTTGAGCAGCCCGACCAATCTGATCAATCTTGCCTTGGATGCTTGCCCAGTAGCTTTCTTTGGTGTCTGGTTGCAGCCCTGTGTATTTATCCTTGGCTCGCAATTCAGCTTGCAGAGCCTTGAGCTGCTCAACGTTATCGCCAGCCTGATTGATCTGGTATTTCACCTGTGCGGCATCAATGTCTTGTGCGCCGCGTTGAGCAATACGCGCTTTCTCGTCCTGAGCAAATGGCGCAACCATCAAGGCATCTGCTAGTTTTTGCTTGGCTTTGACAGGGTCTTTGATGCTCAGCTGGACGATGTTGTCATACAGTCCCGTAAAATCACCCTTGGCCTTCGCATCAAACGCTTCGCGCTCGGCAATATTGAATCGCCCATATTGACGCGCCTGATACTGCCCAAACTGCGCACCAAGCAATTGCTTGTGCTCAGGGTCGGCAACATCAGAAAGTTGCGTCTTTTGAAACTCAGACCATGTTTTGCTGTATTCGGTTTGGGCTGTGGTTGTGTCGATCTCGCCACGTTTGACGCGGTCATACAGCTCACCACCAATCCGGTCGGCTTCGAGTTCTGCGGCGGTCAGCTTGGTCAGCGATGTGATGCGCTCTTGTGTGGCCTTCTTTTGCTCAAACTCCTGCAAGTCTTTGGCCTGTTGCTGCATGATGACCTGCTGACCGGTCTGTGCCAACTGTGCAGCGCCCTGAGCAATCGCACCTGCATTGGTATCAGCGACACGTCGAACACCCTGATCCTGCGGCAGTGCATTACCAAAATTACCAGTTTGGATTTTCATAGTTATTTACCCATCTTGGCTTGACCAGCCTGCCACTGCTTAACGCCAGCATAACCAGACAGCGCAGACGCACCCGCTTGCATGACCGACCCCACCATTGCATTGCGCCCTGCTTGTGCAGCCGCTTTGCCATCCGCTGCAATTCGAGCGCCGCGATCCTTAGCACCCAAGATCGACAACCACGCATCTTCTTCACTGTCCCGTGTGATCTGGTCATTGATGACAGTAGACACACCTTCGTTGACGTTAAGGCCATTTTCAGCAGCAGCAGCTTGGGCGGATGATTTGACCATTGCAGCTTGCTTGCGGATCTTTTCAGCTTCGAGCCGTCCGTTTGCTTCAGCTGCCGCCGCGTCAGCTTTGCTTTGAGCTTCCTGAGCCTTGCTAGTCTGGTATTGCGTATAGCCTGAGTAGAGCGCCGAACCTGTTGCTGCCACAGCGGCGGCAATCAATGCGGTTTCAATACCCATGTCAAATCTCCTTCTCGAACATCACGCCAGCATCTTGCAAACCCAGCTTGTGATAAAACCGCGTGGTTTGTGCTACGCGCACGTCTGTAGTAATGCCTACCTGAATCACATCCGCACCCATGCTCTGCGCCCAAATCTCAAACGCTCGGTAAAGTCGCAACGCTGTTGAGCCACCGCGATAATCAGGATGCACCATGAACGAATAATCAAACGCCGTTTTGCCGCCGCCATACCACGACTCAGCAATCCCACCACAAAACCCACCAATGATGCGCTCCCCATGTGTGGCTACAAACAACACGCCAGCGCCGTCGATACATGCCTGAAAATGCGCTGCTACTTTGTTGCGATCAAACGACCGATGCCGATAGCGTGGCGACTCTTGATGCAGCACATCACCCAACTCTAAAAGTGCAGGAATGTCGGCGGTGGTGGCAGCTCTAATCATTGGCGCTCATCTCATAAACTAGGGACAAAATGCGCATCGGGTACGGATCATCACGACCAACAACCACGTCAAGCTCATGCAGATCATCCCATCCGCGCTGCTCAACTTTGGTGTAGCCGCTAAACAGTTGGACTGGTGAGTTGGCAAAAGCAAAAGGCTCAACACCTTTAAGCGACACAAGTTCATCATTCACTTTGATGCCAGCAGTGTTTTTGAGTGCCAGCGTGATGTTATGCAGACGCACCTTGCTGGTGAGCGATGTGAGCGGAGCGCCAGACAGTTCGGGTGGCAATGGACGCACACGACATGGGTATTTCATGCCGATGTAGACAGATTCGGCATTTGCCACCACGCCAGACTCTAGGGTTGCTGCAACCTCAGACGACGCAGTCACACCGATTGATCGATAGCCATAAGTACAACCAACCTTGCTAGATTGCTTGAAGTACGACAGGCTTGGGATTGTCACGGCGTTACTGTTGACTGTGCGCAGCAATGCACCATCGAGCAGCATGTTGTAGTCAAGTCGCTCAACAAACACCTGAGCGCCAATTAGCGCGTCACCACGCGCAATCAACAAATACGCGGTATCGTCTGATGTGACACACATGTCGTAAGCTTGGGCGCTACCCTCAAAATCATGACGCGCCCATGCAATCACTTGCTGATCACGGTTGAGCGTGCAAGATGCCAAGCTCCCGTTATTCATCACGCACCACACAATCTGATCAGGCTCTTGCTGATAACAGATGTTTTTGATCCCGCCATTGTTCTGTGGAATGTGGGCAGCCAAAGCGGATAAGTCCTCAGCGATCAGACCATCCACCTCATACCGGTATGACATAGCACGCAAGCGCATACCGCCGCGTTGGGTAAACAGCAACTCATTGCTGATGCGGATGGGGATAACGCGCTCGTCTGCACCATATGACGTTTGCTCGACCGCTGTCACTGTGGTGGGGGTCAGTGGATTGCCGCTACCACTGATAAAAAACTCATTAGTTGTTGTGAGTGCCACCACGCCATCACGCAGCGCACCAAGATGCACCACGCGGTTTGGTCGGGATGATGACGGCACAACCTCAAACGCATCAGCATCAAGCGTGGTCAGTTGGAAATTGCGCTCGTCACCGATACGACTAAACCAAATGTGGTTTGGGCGCTTGGGCGTGGCAGCAGCAACAAGACGCTGCTTAAAGTGAGTGATGCAGGTCGGGTAGCCTTCCGCTTCCGTCCACACCGATTCTTTGAGCACCCACGATCCGGCGATTGCTGCCACGTCTGCGGTGAGTGCATACAGCACTCGACCCTGCACCTTCTTGGTATCGACAAAACTGGTGATCTTGACCAGACCGCCATTGATTGAAACGTACTTGCCCACATCACCAGCAACCCATACATCAGGATAAGTTAGTGGTGGATCAACCAATGGATCATAGCCGGGTGGTGGCTCAACATAAGACTCCAAAAAGACATTGATGCCCACCTCTTTGCCCGTTGGCTTGATGTCTACTTCTGGTGTGGCGTTAAGCTCTGCAAACGGCGGCGTGTCTACTGGGAAGTCGTCAAAATCCCACGTCACAAAGTCATCAGACGCTCGCAGCCAGCGAATGGGCAACGTGCCACTGCTACAAGCAATCCACATGCTCAAACCCTGCTGTGCAATAGAAAGTAGATCGGACGCTTGATAGCCAGTGCCCAACGACTCGAACACCATCGCACCGGTGCTCGCATTGATCACGCGCAGCTTGTTAATGCAAAAGATCACCAAAAATCGTGGCGACTTGCCCAGATCAAAAGGCACGATGCGCAGCGGATAATCTTCAAACGACATGGTGTACAGATTGACTGTCCCTGGGCGAGCCTTCACGCCACCCTCCACCACTGGCAACACGTTCAGCAGTTGCCGCGCACCATTGGCGTACTGAGTAATATCCGTCCGCGTGAATAATTCGTCCGACAGCTCACCGGCGGTAAAGTTGGATTTCTGGATCTTCGCCTTCGCCATCTCAGTACCTCACGTCCAGAAAGCCTGAGTTCATGGAGTCAATCTGCATCATCGGCTGCTCTTGGCTATCGACAGCGCGGGCGCGTTTGAGGAATTGCGAGAGTGCAGCTTCGCGCATGTCTGCATCAGTGGTTGAGCCTGTCAGCGCCTTGGTCAGCTTTGCAGCCATCAGCAGCGACATGGCTTCGATCAGCATAGAGTCCCACGATGCTTCGTTGTCGTTGTTGTAGGTGTAGATCAGTTGGATCTCTGGCTCACTGGCCAGCAGCTTTTGACCCTCGACCACATAGTCTTGGGTATTGACGGATTGCACCCGAATAAAATCATCAGGCAGTTGGAATTGTGCGCTGTAGCCAAACGCAGGCTTGTCCAGCAGTGGCGCAAGCAATACGCGCTTTGTCGCACAGTTCCAAGGGTGCATGCGCAGCAGCATTTGCCGCGCAGGTTCATACAGGTCTTTGCACAAACGCGCACGATTGGTCGGCTCGTCGAGTGATGCAATGGTTTGCTCACCAAGCGTGGCTAGTGCAGCGTTGCAGATCGTGACGTTTGATGCGGGCATGATTACTCCACAATCGACCAATCTTCGGCGAGCATGTCAGTTTGGCTTGCGAGCCAACCGACAACCATAGAGCCATCAGCCGCCTTCATGTCGATGTGACTGCAAATGGTGACAGGAGCTTCAAAGCCGCAGCGTTCGTAAAAACTGTTAGGCTCAATGTTATTGATCACCCGACCATGCGTAAGAATCAGCCACATGCCCTTGCCATTCCAGCCAGCACGCGCCACCTTATGACCACGCTTAAGGGCTTCGATTGCTAAGCCGAATGTCATGCCGTTGATTGGACGATAAGCATCTTCAAAAACATGCTTAGGCGACCAACTAATATAGCCAGCGTGATTTTCGTGGTTAGGCGGCGAATTAGGGTCTGGCTCGTATTCAACCAAATAACCCTCAGCATTCGGGTCTTTGCCGTCTGCTAAATTCCAACCACGGTACTCATGGTAAGCCAGCGCAGTCATTGCTACTGCTGCGATCAACTTCACACCAATAAACTTTTGCATGATCAAATCACTCTGAGGTCATAAAAAACCCCTGCCCACCGAAGCGGACAGAGGAAGGGGGGGGTTAGACAACAAAGTCGATGGTGACGACTTTCTTTTCGTTGGCACGACCGGAGCCGACCGACATTTTTGCACCCAACTGCATCAGGTTTTGCAGGTCAGGACGCTTGTCGATGCTGAAATCCCAGTTGATGCCGCGACCGAAATGCACTGCATCGCGGGTCATTGCCACCGCTTTGCGCTCAGTTGCACCGCCTGCGCCGTTGTCGAGCAACTCGTAGGGAATCCAGTTAAAACCGCACCACTTGCCGTCCACGTTGCCCTCTTGGAGCATCTTGACCGCCATGAAGTCAGCACTGGTCAGCGTGGTGTCTGCCAAGATTTGCGCCATCATGTTGCTGTCATAGACCATGTACAGTTCTTCGCCCTGCTCCACACCGACATTGTTGGCTTGGAAGATTTTGCGAGCAGCGAGAATTTTGGCTTTAGTGAAGCCAGTACCACCTGCCAGAATCTTCTGACCACTGGGCAATGCGGTGCTGGTGTAGGCTTCACCATCCACAGTCTTGCGGTTAATCGCATCGACAGCAGCGCGGTAAATCGCTTTGTCCCACCGACGATTACGCGCAGCAATCATCAGCTTCATGTACTTGTCTTGCGGATTGGCTTTGAGCTTGGGCAAGTCGATTGGCTCGATTGGCACAAACAGGTTTGCGTCAATCATGGTTGCCAAGCGAGTGCCAGCGTCTGGAATGGTCAGTGTGGTCGCACCGAAACGGGTCGGGTTATCGACCATTTCCACCGACCCCATGTCGTTGATGGTGAATGACGCGCCTTCGATTGCCCCACGGTCGTTACAGATGCCCATGAGTCGGCTGGTCATTTGCTGACACGCCACCTCGAATGTGTCATGGAACTGACGTACAAACGCGGCGGTGATGTTGTCTTGGTTGGTAATCGGCATGATTACAAATCCTCACGATAGATTGATGTTTGCTTTGCCTATCGGGTTGCCTGTTTCCAGACCCTACACGTCAGCACCTTGGCGCAGTGCTGACGGGCTTGCAGGTTGTCGAACCGCCACGTTCGGCCTGTTGTTACTTGTACGCTTGCGCGTAATGCTTGGTGACCTGCTCATGCACACGGCGATGATCGGGGTGTTTTGGATTCATGTAGGCTTCGGACGCGAGCATGTCTTGGATGCTTTCCGCTGATACGCCACCACCGCTTGGCGGCTGATCCTCGCCCAACTGACCACCAAAAAATGCAGCCAGCTTGATCAATGCAGGATTGTTAAACTCGGGTGCAGCAAGCTGCTCTGCGGTAAAACCAGCAGCCAATGCAGCTTTGGCAGCGAGCGCCATGTTTGCATCGGTCTTATCACCCCACTCGCTGCGCAGCGTGTTCATCACCGCGTCGTTGTCGAGTTGGCCAGCGCCAGCCACCAGCGCAGGCGCACGCTCAAAATACTCACCGAGCACAAACTCGACCTGAGCGTTGGTCAGACCCTTGGCATGTGCAGACTTGAGAAAGGCTTGATTTGCTTCATCTGCTTTGAACTCAGCAAAATCAAACTTCTCGCTTTTAACGTCATATTCGTCAGGCGATTTAGGCGGCGCATCACCTGAACCCAAGCGTGTTTCCATGTGCTTGTAGGCTTCTGCGAGCTTTTGAGCAGACGCGCCCACATCAAGCGCATCATCAGCACCTTTGACGCGGAACTTTTCGGGCAGCCATGCGTTGGGGTCGTCTTGTTGCTGCTGTTGTTGTCCTTGCTGTGCAGCCACAGTAGCCAGCACAGAGCCAGCAGGAGCATTAGTAGCTGGAGCGCCGCCGCCATTTGTTCCATCGCCGCCTTCCTCACTCATCAGATTCAGATACCGGATCATCTTTAACCCCATTTGCTAAGTTGATTTGTTTAACCAGATGCTCGACGACTGAGCGCCGACCAGCCCGATAGCACGACTCGCGCTCGGCTTCGTGACCACCGCGCACATAGGTGTCTTGCGTGCTAAACCGACGCATCAGGTCATTGAGCACACGCTCCCCGACCGACCCAGATAGCTCAAACAGGTATTGGTAGTCCTGTGGTGTGGCGCGTTGGTCGGTCATGCCATCACCTCCTGTGCCGTTGCATCAATCGCCGCTTCACCAGCCTTTTGCTGTAGCGCCATTTGTTGCTGTTGCTGTTGAGCCTGTTGTGTCGCCTGTGCTTTGCGCTCACGATAGGCTTGCAAGTCATCAGCACTACGCAGCACCGCAGCAGGCACACCCAAGCCTTGCCCGTACAGTCGTGTCGCTGCGTCAAAGTCGATGTTGTCCAAGATGTCTGGATTGGCCTGCGCCATGTTTGCAGCGCCAGCACTGAATCGCTCAATCGCCACCACGTCCTCAAGACGTTGAGCGCGAGCCAATGGCGATTGGAATTTGATTTGCAGATCGCGCCCCATCAGCGACTCAGGCGGTTGACCGAGTTGACCAGCACGCAGCGCAAGACCAAAGCACCGCTCAAGCAGTGGGGTAAGATATTCGGATTGCCACCGGCCATAGATTGGCCCTAGCTGTTGACGGATCAGATCGACACGCACATTGACCTCGGTTGCAGTCATCTGTGGGCTGTCTTGCATCTGCAACTGATCAGCCATCAAGTTACGCCGGATGTTGGCTTGCACGCCCTTGAGCATCCACTCAGCGACTTCAAAATTCAGGCCACTGGTGAGTGGCTTCATGGATTCGACGCTATTAGCAACGATCACCCGACGCGCACCAATGCGCACCGTAGCAGGATTGAGCACGCCGTCATCCTCAGCAATCCACATCCCACCGATTGCCAAATCACCGTATTGCAGGGTCTGAGTTGCGAGTTTGTTGGCTGTCTTGGCGTCAGGCAGCGCGACGGACATTTGCCCCTCGGCATACACACTGCTGGGGATACGTCGCCACCGTGCCACAGCGCAAGGGAATTCGTGATAGCCCGACTCTTTAAGCGTGTGCCTGCCTTCGATCTCGATGTGATACGACGCAAACGGCAGCTTTTTGTCGATAACGCCGTGCGGCTCTGGGCGCGGCTCGATGACGTGCAAGATGTTGACCTTGGCATCAGGAGTCTTTTCTGCCAGCTTGCGAATGCGCTCACTGACAGCATCTTGACCATATTTGTCGATGCACTGTGCAGCAGTCAGTTGGTGCTCACGATAGATCGTGTCGATGCGCCCATCAGCGCGAGTTGATGCGATGTAGCACGATGCAATAGGCCACGCTTCAAACGTGTAGCCGCCCTTGGTTCGATCCACGTCGATGTAGAGAGCCAGCCAGCCAGCAACAACACCGTCAGTTGTGGCTTCAAATGCTTCCGCGTCAAAGTTTGATCCATGAATGTTCTGCCAGATAAACTTAGCAGCAGCATCAAGCCACCGCTCACCTTCATCTTGGATTGTTTCATCTGGATCTTTGCCACTCGGCACAATGCTAAACCACAGCGCATTAGGTGGCGTTGCGCCACTCATGATGCTTGACACCAGCAACTGCACCGACGATGCAGCAGTGCTATCAACCAAATCAGCACGCGCCTTCTTGCGCTCAGTGTCATAGCCGCTCAAATGACCAGCACTGAATGATTGCAGACGCTCAGGACAGCCAAAGCGATAGCACTCCTCCCACACGCTCTCGTGGGTTTGGCGCTCGGATTTAAGCTCACCGAGCCGTTTGACGAGTGCAGCGGCATTAGTCATAGCTTATTACCTAGCATTGTGCGATTGACGCGCCGTGCCCAGTTTTCATTTTGTTGACGCTCTTTGACAGCAGCAGCCACACCATCATTGGCTTGTTTTGCTGCGGCTTGTGATAGCGCCGATCCACTCCCCAAAGACGATGCGGCCTGACCCAATGCCGAAGGCAAGCGATCACGACCAACGCGCACGCGACGCGCTGCGGCCTCCTGATTTGCAGCAATCGCAGCCTTCTCAGCAGCGATACGCGCTTGCTCCTCTGGATTGCTTTGCACCACCTTTGGACGACTACCCATGATCAGCCCACCACATAACCTTCGTCAGTCAGACGCATACCGGTGAGTTGGGCGACTGGTGCAGGTTTGGCAGCGGTTACAGGTGCGCCTTCACGATCAGCGATTTTTGCGCGTAGTTCGGCGTTCTCAGCTTGAAGCGCGTGGATTTGCGCATAAAGACCTTTGACCATCTCTGGATAATTGGTTTCAAGATCGGTTGTGAGGTCAGCAGCTAACACAGCAGGATCAATATCACTTGGTGTTTGCTCTGGCTGTTGTGCAGCATCAAGCTTGGCTTGCAACTCTGGCTTGGTGTCGCGTGTGGTGTATGGGATGCCGAGTGCATCAAGTTGAGCACGCAACTGATCGCGAGTGATGTCAGCGTCCTGCGGTGCGCCGGGTGTTTGGATTTGTCGCGTCATAGTCATAACCCATTACTGATTACGACCAGCATGACCTAGACGATCATTAGATTTTTTGGGGATTTTTTGACAAAACGCGCGTGCGCGTGCGCGAGGATCACCTCCTTGGCGGCTCCCTCATTCCTGTCACTTGACACCACAATTCCGTCAACAACTCACCATGATGATGATTCGGACGCCCCAACTCATTGCGCCAATGCCAAATCGTATTTGCAGACACGTTGATTTGATCAGCAATATTCGCGTCACTCATGCCGCCGACGCGATGCAAGTCTGATATGACCGCATACCAATCAATCGGCTTTGCTCGCTCAGATACTCGCCACAGCGGTGGGAATAACGCGATTTGCTGCATAGTCCATTACTCCAACAATTGAGCCGCAGTAGTAACCACATGACCGCCATGCAATCGCACAGCGATCTCAGCACGCCCTTGGCTGCCAACCTCAGGCTGCAACATCACCACCTTGATTGACTTCACTTGCACATCATCAATCCACACACGCGCTTTTGTGAGCGCATCAAGTACCGCCTTGCAGTAGTTGTCGCAGTCATGCGGTACGTTTCGATTCGGCGGTGTCAGCATCAACGCCACATCACACAGCGCATTTCCGATCAGACCCGCCCACCGATTTGAGCCAACCAAGGCCGCAATCGTGTCGATAAACTCACGGCCTTTTTTGCTAATGTGCATTCCACCGTCAGCCGACCGACACCAGTAGCTATTGACGCTCGGCGGAAACGGCATACCCATCGACCGCACCTCGCCGTCTTTGAGTTTCGGGCGCTCGCTATCTCTCAATTCGTGCCGACCACCTTTAGGACATGTCGGTTTGCCCTTGAGTTGCTTTTGCCCTTTGATTTGGTTTTGACGTGTGCGGCGCGGCTGCCACAACGCCAACACCCCTGATTCCCGTGCTTCAGCAAGCGTCATGTGATTGCTTGCTGGACATTTTTGACGACTGCTCATCACACACGCTCCACAAAGACTTTTGACTCACCACACGCATCATCCACCACCGCAACCACACGGCATGGCAGCCCCATCACTTCCACCCGATCATCACGGAGCGGCGCATCAAGCCACCGCGTCCAGTAGTAAGCCGTACCGGTGTGGTGCAGCATCCAAACCTGCCCATCTGGAATATCCATAGCCCTACTCCTGCCACCGATCAGCCCAAGTACGCTGTATCCGCTCAAGTGTCCGCGCTCGCATTTGCTCTTTGAGCCATCCACTGTTGACAATCACGCCATACTCCAATAGGTGTTCAATGCCATCCACCTTGTCGTCCTTGTCGCGGTAATACACGGCCTTGATGCCCGCATTTACGATCAATTTGGCGCAGTTGATACAAGGCTGACGGGTGACGTACAGCGCACTTTCAACCATGCTGTACTGCTCCCAATCATCAATAACGATGCTCAAGGCCGCATCAATCGCCATGTGTTCGGCGTGCATGACATCAGGCAGCGTGCGTCCATCCTCGCCCTCACAGACACCACCACAAGGCCGCTTGTTGTGACCTGTTGCTATCGTCCATGGATTGCTCACACAGCCTTCGTATGACGTGTAACGAACCACCGCCCCCACCTGCGCCCGTTTGCACACGCTTTTAGCTGCTTCGGCTTCGGCAAGTTGCATCATCTCAACGTGGTTCATGCTGCACCCCCAAGCCGATAGCCCTTGTACGTCGCCCCAACAATCGCCACTGTCTTAACGCGCCAGCCGTGCGAGCGCAGCCAATGCACACCGGCGGCGATCTGGTTGTTCGATATGCCCAGATTTGCGCCTTCACGCTTTACCGCTAGTACGTCAGCTCGCAGCATCTCAAGCACCCGTGCAGCCGCAGTGTTCGGCGGTGGCAGCTCACCCTCGACACTGCCAACCGGTTTGACGGTTTTGATCTGACCGCCTTGCGCCAGCCACTCCTCAACAGCAGCGTTGATTGACGCTTTGGGCATCACGCTGGGCAGTGCTCTTTCGGACTTGGATTCGTAAAAACGTTCGTTGTTCATGCTTGCACCTCCGCTTCCCGACGCTCGGCGACCTGAGCCGCTTGCTCCATCTCAGCAGCAAGACACAATGGGATGCTGCGTCCAGCAGCTCGCATGGCCTTGGCGTACTCAACGGGCTGATCAAAGGGGTCAGGCCAGTTCTCGCGCTCGGCCTCCATGCAAGCAAGGGCGCGAATTTGTCGATCAGCTTCAGCTTTGCGCTCGGCCTCCATGCGTTGTTTTTGGTTGTCACCAACGCCAGCACCCAACATGGCTTTGATAGATTCGATGTAAGGCAGCGCATCAACGCCAATAGGCTTGTTCTCATCACGAATCTGCCCGATCAGTGCGACCACCTCTTGCTTACTCTCAATGCCAATGCAGTCATCAGCAGCGATTTTTTCTAGGCGATCTAGGCGCAATGCGCTTGGCTCATGACCAAGTGAGATGTACCAAGCTGGATATTTGTTTTGAGCCTCGGCACGACGCACCAACAGACTGTATGCGTCCTTGAATGCCTTGGAGTGGTCAAAAGTATGCTTGCCGTCATTGAGCGATTTAACGCTCTCCCACGCTTCCATGATCTCAGGCAGTACACGAACCGTCTTGAACTCGTCCTGCGCGTCTAGCGCGATGGCAAGAGCCTTCTCGGGGCTTGGATAGCCCGCACCAGTCAACGCCTTGGCAGAATCCACCAAATCACCGATGGAAATACGGCGACCGGTCAGGATGGCTTGTTCGATGACCGTTTTGATCACATCGAACCCAAATGGCTCAATTGTGCGTCCTGCAATTTTCAGAGTGGCAGGCTCTAGGCTCTGTCCGTTGAGCAGTTGCCAAGCTGCTGTCAACATCTCAGCAATTGCCAGTTTTTGATCTTTATCCATCACCATGGCTCCCCTTGTGCTGTCACGTCTTGCATGAGGTTTTGAGCAACTTGAGCCGCCTCAACTCGCTGAATGTCCTTGCGAGTGATTTGGCGACCGGTCAGGTACTGCGTGCGGATTGGCTCGGCATCGCTCAACAGCAGCCCTACGGCATGGGTTTTTTGGAGATAAAACGGGTTGTTCAGGTTGACGTAATACCGAGCAAGGACTGGGGCGAGGTCTGTGCCAACAGCGGTGACGAACGATGCGATCTGCGAGTTGGTCTTGGCGTTGCGCAGTGGCTCGATGCCATAGCGGTTGAAATAAGCGTTTGCGTAGGCTTGCCAAGTGTCAGCGTTGGCTTGCTGCTGCTCGCTCTTGTTCGCTTTGGCCCTAGGTGCGGTTTTGTGAACTGCTACTGGGTTTTCCTGAGGCGCGGTCTGTGCGTCCGCCAGTTGTTTTTTGAGAGCTTCGATCTCAGCTTTGAGGGCTTCGTTTTCGCTCATCAAAAAATTATTTTTTTCTTGCAGTGCTTCATCGGCGGCGACCACGTCGCAATGTTTGTTTTGTTTGTTGGTTAGTTTAGATAAAGAAGGATTTGTCGTAGTTGACGGGTAAGCCCCCTCAAGTTGACGGGTAAGGTCGTCGTGGTTGACGGGTAACGGTTGCTTGCTTACCCGACATTTTGACGGTCTGCTACCCGACAAATTGACGGGTAAGGTGACACCAACATTTAGGGTAATTTCGTCAGCAACACGCACCCCGTTTTTGTAGTGGCGCTTGCTGCTGATCAGCCCATTTTCTTTCAGCCAAGCAATATTGCGCTCGACAGTACGAATGCTCTGATCAATTGCTTCTGCTATGACTTCTTGAGGACGAAAACAGGTATGGTCATCCTTGCGTGCAAAGCGTGCCAGATGCACCAAAAGCGGCTTAACACCGCTTGGTAGGGTTGGCAGGGACTCTGCCCAATCGGTTGCAACCTTGGACATCACTCACCCCCGTCCATGTCTAGGTCCATCTCATACCGATCAAGATCGGCGTCTTGTACTGCGACACGACGCACCGCAGCATGGCAGCAGGTGTCGTCGGTGCGGTTTGGGCAGCACTGTTTTGTTAGTGGGCAAAGCGAACAAGCGCGGTCAGTGCAAAGCTGGCAGATTTGGGCGTTGGTCATGCTGCACCTCCAGTCATCAGCACAGCGAGGTTTTTAGGGACACCTGCGCAAAACAGGTCACGGTCGTCCGTGCCGTCGTCGAACTCACCCCACACGATTGTTTTTTGCTGCGACTCAGTGATGAGTTGATCAAGTGCGTCGCGGATTACTGCAAGCGAAAAATCGCCAGTCGACTTGCCTTTAAGCACGGCGTAGACCCAGCTATCGCTGTAGCCTGATTTTTGGATAATCTGCTGTGCGCTGATCCCAAAATCCGCCATGTCTTGCTTGATTTGAGCGATGCGTTGGGCTTTGGTCATCTCACACCCCCACTGCGCTGGACATAACCCAACC
>CALFYA010000354.1 GCA_937952925.1 uncultured Moraxellaceae bacterium | reverse complement strand
CCATTATGAACAAAATACAATATTGATATTTCTAATTTTAGCACAAACTCTTCTTCTTTTGTAAAAGAGCCATTATATTCAATAAAACCTGCCATATTAATCCTACTTTAAAAGATGTTTCCTACGCTAGAAAAGCGTAGGATTTTCAGCTTATCATTAAAACTGTAAAACGACTTGCTATGGGAGTATACGATCAAAAATAAGCATTGAAAAGATCTATGCCAAAAAGCACATGATCTCAATCGTCTTTTGAACAACTGGCATTACTTAAAAAAATACCCCGTTTCCGGCGAGCTGGCATTTGCATACGCTTTACGCGGCATCCGCCCTGCCAAATACGCTTCACGACCAGCTTCGATGGCTTTTTTCATCGCAGACGCCATCAGCACAGGGTTTTGCGCGGCGGCAATCGCGGTATTCATCAGCACCCCCGCGCAGCCGAGTTCCATCGCAATCGCCGCATCTGAGGCTGTACCCACACCCGCATCCACCAAAATCGGCACCTTGGCATTTTCCAAGATCAAGCGAATATTGTGCGGATTGGTCAGCCCCAAACCCGAACCAATCAGGCTGCCGAGCGGCATCACCGCCACACAGCCCATATTCTCAAGCTCTTTGGCAATGATCGGATCATCCGAGGTATACACCATCACCTCAAAACCATCATCAATCAAGGTACGCGCCGCTTTGAGTGTATCCACCACATTGGGGTACAAGGTTTTGGTATCGCCGAGCACTTCAAGCTTGACCAAATTGTGCCCGTCGAGCAGCTCACGCGCCAGCATACAGGTGCGCACCGCGCTATCGGCATCAAAACAGCCAGCCGTATTGGGCAAAATGGTATAGCGTTCTGGCGAGATCACATCGAGCAAATTGGGCTGGCTTGGATCTTGCCCGATATTGCTGCGGCGAATCGCCACCGTCACAATCTCTGCCCCACTCATAGCAATCGCCGCGCCCGTTTCAGCCATATCTTTGTATTTGCCAGTCCCCACCAGCAAACGCGATTGAAACTGCCGTGAGCCAATGATCAGCGGTTGATCGGCATAGGGTTGTGGGGCAGGAGCGTTCATGCAGCAGTATCCTCATAAATCATAATTTGTAGCTCATCAAGCGTGTCTTCATCTTGCGGATCAAACGCCACGGTGATGACGCGCTCAGGATAGCGCACACGCAAGAGCGCATCCCAACAGATTTGCACCCGCAGGCCAAACGCAATCAAATCCTCGCGGCTGGCGTGCTCGTCACCATACAAATCCAGCAGGTGACGATGGTTAAACAACACTTGCACACTCACCAAGTCTTGCTCGGTAAATTCGAGCAACTCTTGATAGTCCTCATCGTCGGGCGTGTCAAAATACACACGGTCGGCATAAATGACTGTATCAGGGCAGAAAATCTCGGCAAAACGCAGCGCCGTTGGCTGATTGTGGTCGTGCTGATGACCACAGCAATCATGGGACATGGTTAACCTCCGCCAACCGCATGGACGATTTCTAGACGTACACCATCATGCAGCATGGTGCTGGCATGACGACTTTTGGGGATCAATTGTTGATCCAGTTCAATCGCAATTCGTTTGCCCACAAGGCCAAGCTCCACCACCAGTTCAGAGAGCGTCTGAGCCTCGGTCTGATGGACATTGCCATTTAAAACAATCTGCATGGGATGCTCCTTAAGGCAGGGTTTTGTAGGCTGCCCATGCCAGCATGCCCCAACCAATGATCATGGCTGTGCCGCCAATCGGGGTAATCGCGCCAAACCAACGCGGCGCACCGAGCGCCATCGCATACAGCGAGCCACAAAAAATCAAGATACCCAGTTGCAGGGCAATGGCTGCGCCACCTAAGCGCAGCTCCGGCAAGGCACGCATCAACGCACCCATCACCAAAAGTCCGAGCGCATGCCAAAATAAATAATCGGTTGCGGTCTGCCACCAGCCTAAGCTTTCAGGTGAGAGGCGAGCTTTTAGACCATGTGCGCCAAACGCACCCAATATGACGCCACACAGCAGATTGAGTGCAGCAACCACGAGCCACATCGAGTTGTCCTTTTGCCAATCAAACGCGACGCTATTCTAGCGCGAATCCAAACAAGGCGGCGGGTTTTCTCAGGTTGTTGCAAGCCTGTGCAAAAAAATAAGACGTGCAATGCACGTCTGGGTAACACTAGCAATCGACGGGTTTAACCCGCCGACATCGCCATTTTGATTTTATCCATCGCGTTTTTTTCCAGCTGACGAATCCGTTCCGCCGACACTTTGTATTCGGCGGCGAGTTCGTGTAGCGTGGCTTTTTCGTCATCGAGCCAACGGCGCTTGAGGATGGTGCGTGAGCGATCATCCAGCTGGCTCATGGCACTGTGCAACGCTCGATTGCTGTTTTCTTCCCAATCTTCCTCTTCGATCTGCCGTGCAGGATCGTAGCGGTTGTCTTCCAAGTACAGGGCAGGGGCTACGCGGCCTTCGTCTTCATCGTCGGTTTGCGCTTCAAACGAGGCGTCATAGGAGGTCAGGCGGCCTTCCATTTCCAGCACTTGCTCGGGCGTGACGTTGAGGTCGGCAGCAATCGCGGTGGCTTCCTCCAACGTCAGTTTGCGGCTGGATTTTTTGAGAGAACGCAAATTGAAAAACAGCTTGCGCTGCGCTTTGGTGGTGGCGACTTTGACAATCCGCCAGTTGCGGATCACGAATTCGTGGATTTCGGCTTTGATCCAATGCACCGCAAATGAGACCAAGCGCACGCCCATATTGGGGTCAAAGCGTTTGACCGCTTTCATCAGTCCCACATTGCCTTCTTGGATCAGGTCGGCTTGGGCAAGGCCATAACCCGAATAGCTACGGGCAATATGCACCACAAAACGCAGGTGTGACATCACCAGCTGGCGTGCCGCTTCGACATCGCCATCATAGTAATAACGATCTGCCAACGCCTTTTCTTGGTCTGGCGTCAGGATCGGAATCTGGTTGACGGTGCTGATATAAGCACCGATATTGACACCGGGTGCAGTTAGCGAAACCGGCATCATGGCACGGCTATCACTCATGGAAGCTCCTTTGTGAGCAGGGGTGAACCGGCTCAATACGGTCTACGCGACCTACGCAGATGAGCGCAGATGGGCAGAACCAAAACATGATTTTTGTAACACATTCACAGGTTGGGTTGTGTATACGCGCTGTGAGGAATGTTGAAGCAAATGTGCAGTGTCCCTTGCTCATTTTTGGTCTGAAATGTGGGTTTTCAAGGGCAATCTACAACATTTTTTGAATATCAAAACCAAAGGTTTGAGCGTCTTGCCATGTGGCGAGCAGGTTTTGGCCTGAGCGTTCACAATAACGCCGTATATCTTGCTGGCTATTGGGATCCGTGGTCAGCACACGCACCGACTCGCCAATCTGGAGGCCATGTAAGGCTTGACGCAGCTTGAGCAGGGGCATCGGGCAGGCCAAGCCTTGTGCATCGACGAGATGTGGGGGAGCAGGAGAGGGAGCGGCAGCGTTCATCACAATGGTGCAGCAAAAGTGTGGCTTAGTTTCAAAAACACACTAGCGCCTGTCAAGCGATTTTTAAATAATGATTTTTCAAGAAATGTCTGGGGATGATGCCCCAAGTGTGAACGCTGTGACACTCAAGCTTGCCAAATCCCAAATCTTACTGTTGCTGCTGATCGGTGCCATGCCGGTCGATGCCGCAGTTGAGCCGAGTTTGTTGGGTGAGGTGGAAGAAAAAACCACGCCATCGGTTGCGCTACGTGTGCCAACATTGGCTGCACCAACCACAGGGATTTTTGAGCAATCCGACCGTAAGCTCGGTGAAGCGATTTTGCGGGCGGTACGGGCGCAAATGCCGATCTTCCAAGATCCGTGGACACAAGACCAGCTGCGGGTGGTGTTTGAACGGATCAGTGCCCAAGCCTCAATGCCCACACCGGTCGGGCTAGAGATTATCCGTGATGATCAAATCAATGCGTTTGCCGTACCTGGTGGCATGATTGCGATCAATACCGGTTTAATTTTACAAGCGACCGAGATGGATGAGGTGGCAGGAGTGCTGGCGCACGAAGTGGCGCATGTCAGCCAAAAGCACTTTAGTCGGCGCAGCGAAGAGCTGAAATATGATAAATGGCTATCGGTCGGTGGGATTTTGGCGGGGATGCTGATCACCAAACAAGATCAAGATATTGGCAGTGCAATAGCCACCGGCGTACAAGCCGCGACAGCGAGTCGGCAGTTGGCCTATAGCCGCGACCATGAGCGTGAAGCCGATCGACTCGGCATGGAGTTGATGCGAGTGTCTGGGTACTCACCGCACGCGATGGCAAGTTTTTTTGAAGTGATGCAAAAAAAACAAGGGGCACTGGGGTTTTTGCCGGATTTTGTGCTGACGCACCCACTGACTCAAGAGCGGATTAGCGAAGCCAAAGCGCGGGCAACCGCGTATCCGATCCAAGCCAGTTCACCGCAAGCGATCCAGCAATTTCGGCGACTGCAAGGCCGGATGGCGGCGCTACTGGGGCGTAGCTCGGTGGCATCGCTTAAACCCGCCGCAGCACAAGGCGATGATGCCGCTCAGTTGAGCCTTGCGACGGTGTATCGACTGTCACGGCAGTTTGCACCAGCACGCCAAACCATTGCGCCCTTGCTGCAACAATCACCCGATGATGTGCTCGTTCATCTGGTGGCGGCTGAAATTGAGTTTGACGATGGGCAATATGCCAAAGCACGCCAGTTGATTGCACCACTATCCCAAGTGATGCCTGAGCAACGTACTTTGCAGTTGATGCTGGCAAACATCGACAGCAAACAAGGGCAAATTGAAGTGGCGCTCACGCGGCTAAATGCCTTGGCACAGCGATTTCCACGCGATGTGGTGGTGTGGGAGCAACTATTGACCACCGCGTATCAATTGCCAGATACCCCACACAAAACCTTAGAGATTTTGCGCTATCGTGCCGAGTCACAGTTTTGGCAAGGGCAAATGGATCAAGCGATTGTGTCGCTCGAGCGAGCAGTCAAGCTGAGTACTGATCAGGCGCAAAAAGACCAACTGCAAATACGCATTGATGAAATGCGAGCAGATCGGAAAATCAAGGTGTAGGGATTAGGCCAGTTTGGCTTTGATTTTGGCAGACACCAAGGCAGCGTCGGCACGACCCATGATCTTGGGGCGTAGTGCATTCATCACTTTACCCATATCGCGGATAGAGCTGGCACCTTGTGCGGCAATCTCGGCGTTGATCAAATCATCTAGCTCGGCATCGGTGAGTGCTGCGGGCAAGAAGGTGGCGATCACGTCGATTTCAAATTGTTCTTTGGCTGCCAAATCAGGGCGATTGGCGGCGGTATAAGCGGTAATCGATTCGCGGCGCTGTTTGAGCTGCTTTTCGAGTACCGCCAATACTTGCGCATCATCGAGGGTGACGCGTTCATCCACCTCGATTTGCTTGATGGCAGCTTGCACGCCACGAATCACACCAATCCGATCCATCTGACGCTCGCGCATGGCGGCTTTGAGGTCATCGGTGAGGCGTGATTTGAGTTCGGACATGATGGGCTGCCTTCAATACATCTTAGTACATGCGAGTGGTGCGTACCGACTCACGTGCCAATTTCTTGGCATAGCGTTTTACAGCTGCGGCTTTCTTACGTTTGCGCTCTTGAGTGGGCTTTTCGTAGAATTCGCGCTTGCGAACATCAGCCAAAACACCGGCTTTTTCGCATGAACGTTTGAAACGACGGATGGCGACGTCAACGGGTTCGCCTTCTTTCAGCTTAACTTGTGGCATGTAAAATCCTCAAAATCACGGGAGTCTGTATTTGCCAGACAGACTAAAGTGCGACATTCTACGCATCGCTGGCGTGGTCGGCAAGTTCTGAAGGTGTTTTTTTGTCAGTCCTCCTTGAGGTTTTGGCGCAATCTGGTGGTCAATAGGGGAAATGGTGTGCGTGTATTGGGCTTGGAAACATCATGCGATGAAACCGGTTTGGCGTTGTATGACACCGAGCAGGGCTTGCTCGGTCAAGTGCTGTATAGCCAAATCCAACTGCATGCTGAATATGGTGGGGTGGTGCCAGAGCTGGCCTCACGCGATCATGTGCGCAAGATGATTCCGTTGCTCGACAGCTTGCTGGCGCAAACGGGTTGCAGTAAACAAGACATAGATGCAGTGGCCTACACCCGAGGGCCGGGCTTGATGGGGGCGTTGATGACCGGCGCACTGTTTGGTCGCAGCCTCGCCTATGCGCTGGGCGTGCCTGCCATCGGCGTACATCATATGGAAGGGCATTTGCTCGCGCCACTATTGTCTGCCAATCCGCCCGAGTTTCCATTTGTGGCGCTGCTCGTCTCCGGTGGGCATAGTCAGTTGATGGCGGCGCATGGCATTGGTCAATACGAGTTGCTTGGTGAGTCGATTGACGATGCCGCGGGTGAAGCCTTTGATAAAGTTGCCAAGATGATGGGCTTGCCATACCCCGGTGGCCCGCAGATTGCCAAGCTTGCGCAGCAAGGCGATCCCAAAGCATTTCAATTGCCACGTCCGCTGTTGCATCAAGGTCTAGATTTTTCGTTTAGTGGCATGAAAACCGCAGTTTTGCAGCAATACCAAAAGATCCAAGGCCAAGGCCGTGAAGCGGATTTGGCGGCGAGTTTCCAAGAAGCGATGGTCGATACACTGGTTAAAAAGTGCGTGAAAGCCCTCAAACAAACCGGTCTCAAGCGTTTGGTGATTGCTGGTGGGGTGAGTGCCAATCAGTCTCTGCGTGAGCGGCTTGAGTCCGAGCTGAAAAAAATCAAAGCACAGGTGTATTACGCCGAGCCAGCACTGTGTACCGATAATGGTGCGATGATTGCGTTTGCCGGTTGGCAGCGCCTGAAGGCCGGTCAAACTGATGGATTGGCAGTGACCACCACACCACGCTGGCCGATGACGGAGTTGACCCCGCCAGATGCTGTGACACCCTAGGGTCTATGGATGCTGCTTTATGGCTGGATTGCGCCAACAGACACATAAGTGGTTTGGCGCACTTGAGCATTCACCGACTGGGTGCTGTGTTGCTCGGAGATCTGCCAAGGCAGTGGCAATTCGTCTGCATTGACACTCAGTTGATGGGTACCAATTTTGACAAAATCAAACACAAAACGTCCCATTTCATCCGTGCGTTTGACAAAACGCCCATCAAGCATCACGGTAATATCACTGGCTGCTTCTTCGTTGGCATTACGGATGCCATCTTGATTGGCATCCAAAAAGACTTCGCCTTGAATGCGACCATAGGGATCACCGGTACGCCCACCCACAATCGGATAATGTCGTCCTGTTTGTTGCTGATGGCGTAGGGTGAGCAACACGGTTTGATGATCTTGCTGCTGTACGGCACTGAGTGAGGGTGGGGCAAGCGGGTCTAAACCTTGCAGTTGTTGGCGACTTTGCGATTTGTAGAAGCGTAATGTCCATTCCCATGCGGTGCTGGGTCGCCAGTTGAGGGTCATATTAAAATCTTGTAAGACGCTGTGTTTGTTGGTTTGGCGCATCATTGAGAGTCTGGCATTGCCATCAATTGACCATGCATTGTTGAGCGGGACATTCCCATAAATCCCTGCGCTCATACCTACGGTATCGGTTTTGAGTTGATGCTGTTCGTGGAAGGCGCTCCCCGTGAAAGAAATGCGCTGCCCTGTATAAAGTTCAGCGGTCTGATCAATATTGAGTTGCATCAGCGTCAGATCGGGCTGCCAGCGATAATCCCACTGCCAACGTTGGATCCCCATCCGATTGAGGTGTTCAACAAAGGTTTGGCTATCAACAGCAAGGTCATTGGCATCGCGACGCAACGCCAAGTGTGTCCCATATACCCGTTGTCGCAGTGCTTGATAACGGGCATTTATACTCAGATATTCACCAGTAAAACTACGACCACTGACAGAGTAAACATGATCCAGATTCAGGCTCCATAGCCAACGCGCAAATTGATAATTGAGCCGGTAATAATTGCCCCAAGCATCTTGACTCACAGGTGCATCCCCCCACGCCAAATCGGGCTGTAACCAAAATGCCCCATATTGATGTTCATAGCGTCCCTGTTGCCATGCACCATCCAACCATGTGCCAAAGGCAGGGTATAGAGGGTTGTGTTGATACAGCATGTTGAGTTGAGCGCGTTGTTGCGGGGTTTGCCAAGCCAGCGCTGTCCCGATGGCATCCGTATCCATCCAGCAGTCACAACGTGTGGAGAGCAGGGTCGTGGCCATATTCCAGTTGGGAGTGAGTTGCTGTTGGGTGGCGAGTTGGAAGAGTTGACCTTGATCAGACTGAAAATTCTTGGTTTTGCCCCCTGTAAATTGCCCCGTTTGCCCAAGGCTCATTTGCCATGTTTGGCTCGGACGCTGTTGGGGGATATAAGTACCATCGACGGCCCATCCCAGCATCGGGTGGCTGGGTAAATTAAAGCGTGATGCTTGACGAAATAAGCTGGGCATCGGGGTGTAGCTCACGCCAAAGCTCTGATTGAGTCGCCATTGATTGTTGAGCCAAAATTGACGTTGCCATAGGGTGCCACTCCAAGCTGTTTGATCTGTGGATTGGCTGGCCGTGGCATCCACTGCCCAGTTGCCCCAATTGAGCGTTTGCAGATTGCCAGCAACGCTGAGATTCAAATCTGTTTGTGTGGTGGCGATGCTGCTATCTTGTTGGACAAATTGTAATTCAGCCATCCATTGTCTGGGTAAACCATGGTCTGTTGCTGTTGGTTCGACCGCAACCGGCTCCTCAGTGGCATCGAGTAGTTGGTCTTGGTAGACGATTGGCGTGACAGCATCAGCAGCAGACGCAGGGTGGAGAGGTACAGCACCAAGCAGCACCACACTGCTCCAATACCCCACCAGACGTCTGCAAACGATCATGGTGCAGTCTTGTGCTCAATCACAACATCAATCGGAACTTCCTGCTGGTCATTCTCAAGGACGCCCTTCAGACTGAGTGGGTAAGCAATTGTGGGAGCAGGGAGGTCTTTTTCGGTGACGGGATACAGCACAATGGCTCGACTGGTTTGCGGCAAAATCGGATCGCTTGAAGGATTAAAAACAATTCGTTGTTGTTTGGCATCAATCCCTTCAATCATGCCAGACAGCCGAGCATGGGCAAGACCTTGATTGTTGAAGGTCAGACTTGGCAGGGGTGGCTGTTTGGGCTGAGGAGCTTGAGTTTGTGCCTGTACAAATTGGACATCGGCTTTGGCATCGCCAATCGCCAAATACACAATGACGCCAATTTGACCAGACACGGGTAATCCAATACCGCCTTTGGGCGTTTGAGGCTCACCTTCAACCATAATGGCAAATCGGCACTCTCCTGCAGGAGCATCAGCAGGCACTTTGACTTCAAAACGATAGCGTAAGCGTTGATTGGGTTTTAGGCTGATCTCATGGGATTGGATGGAGACCCATGGGCGGCAACTCCCTGCGGCTAAGGTGTCTTGAAACAAGACCCCCCCTTGAGGATCTAGGCTCCAATCTGCGGTTTTAAAAACATATTTTTCGTTCATGTCGGATGAATTGGTAATTTCCAACACATTTCGATAAGTTTTGCCAGCATGTTGTTGACCTTCCACGCGTGGCGGAGAAATCAGTGCCGAAAAGCTCCAGCTCATCGGTGCACACAGTAAGAGTAGGGTTGGCCAAATATAACGGGGTATCATCATCACAAGTCCATTTCGAGTTCAAAGCTGCAATCGAGTTGGTCTGGGCGTACCCAACGGCTGCCATCAGCCTGAACACGAAGCTCAAAAATATCGTTGAGATATTCACTCGTGGGTCGCCCTTGATAGACCAAGCGTCTTTCACGGTCTTGCATACTACCACTGTGTAAGACCCCATGGCTTTGCCATTCAATCCGCAGGGGTCGTTGTTGACGTGCTGCACAGCGATGAAAAATTCTGACCGGCTGTCCTTGCCATGCACTCACATTGATCTGAATAAAAATGGTGGTTCGCCCTGATAAGGTGTCGGGCTGGCCAATCGGCGGCGCCCACGAATCCCATTCCATCTGTAGCGTGGTGTCGAGTACGCGAGTGCCTTGGTCATCTAGCGGCCAGACGCGGGTGGCTTGTGCGCTGAGCGCATAGGTCAGGCACAACCAAAATACACCCCATTTGTTCATGACTAAGGCGTCGCAAGGGTGTAGGTGACGCGTGCACGATAGGTGCCAGCTGCAGGAATAAATTGATTGCGATAATGAAAAGACAGACAGCTTTCTCGCCATGTATTGCGTAGGAAATTGGTGGCGAGGGTTTGGGTTCCACCCACAAATTGACCATCTGGAATTGGCTGAGCGCCGGTGTCTCCATTTCCACTGCTCGTCCAACGAATCTGAGACAATGACATGGTTTGGCCTTGTTCGTTGAGTAAGTGTGTGGGGCCTGTGACGCGTAGGGTCGCATTTTGGACATTATTGGATGGGGTTCTAAAAAAGCCACCGATATAGACTTGGCCACTATTACAAAACGCGTAGCCATCCCAATCACTGGTCAGACGCCCTGAGCCTTGCATGGTTTGTTCAACTTGATTGCCAAGTGCGACCGCAGGCACATTCAAGTTGACTGCATTAATGGCTCCACCACTACGCGGGTTGCCACCATTGCTATAGTAGCCGCCATTTATCAGACCGTCGCCCACCCGCAAATAGATGGCACGTGTGCCAGCGCTCATATTGATGGTATAGGCAGATGCGGACATACAGTATGTCCACATCAATAACATCGTCAGCCGATACATAAAGGCTCAGTGAAACCCACGCCACATGGCATGGGCAAGATGATCAAGGCAAAGAAGCGGTATAAGTGACGCGACCTTTGTTGAAGTTGACGCCACCATAGGTACCCGCTGCCACAATATTGCTGTTGCTATAGGCGAATGTCCAGTTGGCGGTACGGTTGACAACTTTGGCACCAAAGTTGGGGGAGACCGAGACAGCAAGACTGCTCGCACCATCCACCAAAGTGGGGTTGACCAGATCCAAGTTGGTGCTGGTTGCCACAATTTCATCAAACGAAATGGTATCGCCATCAGCATTGGTCAACGCACCTGTGGTCGCCCCTGCCAAACTGACCGTACCACCATTGGATTGCAAAATCACCGGAACTGCGCCACCGTTACTACGGGCAACATCAGTACCTGAACCAACCGAAGCAGCAGCACCGCTCATATCAAACTCTACCAAATCAATGCTGTTGGTTGCACCCACTTGGAAACGGATGAAGCGAGGAATCACAATTTGAAAGTCAAGATGCGTTGAGGCGTTCAATGCAGCGTTTGCAGCACCACTGACAAAATCAGAATCCGCATGAGCAACGATACTTGAGGTTGCAGCGATCATTGCTGCAGACAATACGAGAGGTTTAATACGCAAGAACATCTGGGAACTCCTTTACCCAAACACTGATCAAAAATATTAAAAATTCATCATAAATGCATGTTTTTGGATAAAAAACAATCAAAATGGACTGAGTATTCAAAAAAAACTGTCAAAAATTGACAGATTACATGACAAAAAGTGTCTCTTTTGGTCAAAAAATGTGGGCAGCAACTCAAGCCCGTTGCTGCCGTGTCAACAGACCCTAAACAAAAGCTGCCCGAATTTTTTCTGCGTATGCGGCAATTTGCGCGTGATCACCCATCACTTGGGCGTGTGCATTGCGCAAATCCAAAATCGAACCGGGAATCAGGTGAAAATGAATGTGCGGCACGGTTTGCCCTGCGGCTGCGCCGTTGAGCTGCATCACCACCACGCCATCGACCCCCATACCGGCTTTGACCGCCGCTGCGACTGTTTGCACACTGTGGATCAGATGGCTGGCTGCATCGGCGGGCAGATCAAATAAGGTTTCGGCAGGCACTTTGGGAATCACCAAGGTGTGTCCGGCGACTTGCGGCATGATGTCCATAAACGCCAATGTATGCTCATCTTCGTACACCTTGATGCAGGGCAGCTCCCCACGCAAAATCTTGGCAAATACGTTTTGATCATTGTATGCCATGACAATCTCCTGTAATCATGCAAAACCGAAGCCTAACAGGCCAATCGCCTGAATAAAATAGATAGACAGGATCTGAGCATGAGCAAGCCGTTTTTACCACTCGGTGTCCCTGCACCTTGGTTTTATGGTGAAACCCGCACCAATCCCCGCTATACCTTCGATACAGTCGCAGGGCGCTATGTGGTACTCAGTTTTTTGGGACGCGATACGCCACACAATCAACAGTTGATGCAAGGTTTGCTGGCACAGCGTGCGCTGTTTGATGATCTACGCGCTTGTTTTTTTGGGGTGTTGCTCAAGCGGGATGCTGAGCACTTGCCCTTGTACCAAGATCAGATTCCGGGTATTCGGTTTTTCTTTGACACCACCCTAGAAATAAGTCAGCGTTACCGTACTTTGCTTGAGCAGCGGTTTTTTCCATGTACTTATATTTTGGATGAACGCTTGCGGGTGATCCGCGTGATCCCACAACGACAAGACGGGCAACAGCATGCCCAAGAGATCCTGCAAATCCTCAGCAATATCCCCAGATTGCCCGACGGTTTGGCCTTGCCCCAAGCGCCTGTCTTGATTGTCCCGCGTATTTTTGAGCCGAGCTTGTGTCAAACCTTGATCGACTATTATCAGCAAGGACAAGCTCATCCGTCGGGGTTTATGCGGGAGGTCAATGGACAGACCGTGTTGCTACAAGATCACTCGTTTAAACGGCGTGCGGACTGCAGTATTGAAGACGCAGGCTTATTAGAAGAAGTCCAAACCCGTCTATACGAACGACTACGTCCCGAAATTGCCAAAGCCTTTCAGTTTGAAGCCACGCGGATTGAGCGGCACATTGTGGCCTGTTACGACAGCAGCTCCGGCGGCTTTTTTCGGCCACATCGCGACAACACCACCA